>JAPLUR010000064.1 GCA_026397505.1 Candidatus Zixiibacteriota bacterium | reverse complement strand
TGCTTTATTCAACTATTTCAATCATAAATGGCACAGAAACAATGAAATAATAAAAACCATCAAAAACATGATACAAAAAGCAGCCTAAATAAATGAAAAAAAGGATATACCAATTTCCACACTAATATTGACATTACCCATTATAAGTTTGGCACTTCCGGCGACTGATTTACCCGAAATATCTTTCTCGGCACTAAGGTTGATCTGATTTACACCACCCTTTGCTCAGCCCTCAGGGGATTCCTGCAATCTGGATTCCATGTCTCTTCTAACCCGGAGGTACTTGCCGGTAGCCGAGGCAACTATCTCACCGCTTTCCAGCTTAGCCTCCCCGCGGGTCAGATACAGACGCCCCCGTTGGTGCTCGAGATACCCCGTTAAAAGAAGTTTCTGTCCTATCACAACGGCCTTGTGATATCGGACGGTCAATTCCACGGTCATAGCAGGAATATCTCTGGCCATGAGGGCCTTAATCATCACCTCATCGAGCAAGGCGGCCGTGATACCCCCATGATAGAAATCATGATACCCCTCAAAATGCCTTTGGGCGACACATTCGGTAACCGCCTTGTTATCCCGAAAATAGAATTTGGCCTTGAGACCGAAATCATTCTTATCACCGCAGACAAAGCAACCGGAATATTTGGCAATCTCTTTCATAAAGGGAAATAAATGTCTTTTGGAAGATGTGTCAAGAAAACAATAAAGCCCGCCGGGGGCGGGCTTTATCAAACATCGATAGTTTATCAGGAGCTGGGCGGCGTGCATACCGTCTTGGTATAGCTCCAGACAGTGCCAGCGCTGACGACCCTAACCGCGGCGACACCATCGTTGAATGTGACAGTGACCTGCCAGGCTTTCACATGCAGATCAGGGCCGGCACCGACATTAAGGATATACGACTGATTGATATCCATGTTCACCGATCCGCCGGTTGGGCAGCCACTAGACCACCCGTAATCGGGCGATTTCTGAACGGTGACATCATTCACCCGGACATCCATATCGTGGAAGGCTCTGAGGGTAGTATCATTCGACAAATAAATCCACTCCGCAAGGAGATTCTTGGTGCCATTGATCGTAGCGACATTGCCGTCAAGACCGCTGAATTCCAGATCAATGCCGCCGCCCAGATTGGCATGCGTGATAGTGGTATCACGATTGGCAAAATTCCAGTGGCGGATATAGTGCATATAATCCAGCCCGGCGGGGTTCTGGATCGGCTCGGAGTTATTCATAAACTGCACCGAATCCATGAAGCGGTCGGTGAAACGGAAATTGGACCGGGAAACATAGACAATATGCCAGCCATTCAGATAAGCATAGGCCACCGTGTCCTCGGGATTCATCGGGCCGTACTGGTTACGGATTTTCCCCGTATCACTCGGAAGCTTGGAGATATTGCCCAAACCGGCCGAAAAATACTCCATGGATGAATCCAGATAGTCATTAACCTGATCCTGAACCATGATAAAATCGGGATCAGTCAATGAGCCATAATTAATAGGGCTGATCGGACTCTTCTCATCGGAACATCCGGCCGCCCAAAACATAATGGCCGCCAAAACCACCAGGCCCAATCCCGGAAGAACTGTTCTAAAGCGCATTTCGCTTCTCCTTTCGTGGCGTTCTTTGACCGGGACCGGCCCGCAAACTCAATGTTGGAGCAGGAAAGTCATGATCGCTTTCTGGATATGCAGCCTGTTTTCCGCCTCGTCGAACACGACCGAGTGCGGCCCATCCATGACCTCATCGGTGATCTCGCGTCCCCGTTCGGCGGGCAGGCAGTGCATGACCAGACAGTCGGGACTGGCTCCGGCCAACAATGCCGTGTTAATCTGATATTTAGCTAATAGTTCTGCCTTCTCTTTCTGTTTGTCTTTTTGGCCCATAGAGGCCCAGACATCAGTATAGATAACATCGGCATCCCGAACCGCTTCTTTAGGATCGCTGGTGACCAGTATTCGGCTCTTTTTATTGGTTAAGGCTCTCTCCAGTATATTCTTATCGGGCGGAGTTTCCACTGCGGTGCCTATTCGAAGGTCGAGCGGAATCCGGTAGGCCAGGTTCAGCCAGCTATTGGCAACATTGTTCCCATCACCGAGATAGGCGACTTTATAAACATCCTTCTTCATATGTTCCAGAATGGTAAAATAATCGCCGAGAATCTGGCAGGGATGAACAAGGTCGGTCAGCCCGTTGACCACTGGTACCGAGGCATATTTAGCCAATTCGGTGACATCGGAATGGGCGGAAGTGCGAATCATGATCAGGCCGACATAGCGGGAGAGAACCCGGGCAGCATCGGCAATCGATTCGCGGCGACCGAGCTGGATTTCGGGGTCGGTGACATAGATAGGGTGTCCGCCCAACTGGTTGATACCGACCTCAAAAGAGATTCGGGTGCGGAGGGATGGTTTGGTGAAAATGCAGGCGACCGATTTCCCGGCCAGCGGTTTCGGGGCGATTTTGCCCTTTTTCATCTCAGCACATAAATCGAATACTTCCTGGACTTCTGCGGTGGAAAGATCGACTATTTCGGTTAATGAGCGCGGCATATATACTCCTTTCTTAATTTCAAAAAATTTAGAGAAATAATATCGCCGACCCCCATATGTCAAGGGGATTGGATTGACATATCACATTTGAAACATATATCATTGGCAAATCGTATCGCTTTTGAAATGGAGGAACCATGATATATCGAAATCGAATTTTCTGGGGATTTTTAATTCTGATCATAGGAACCTTACTGCTTCTGGCCAATCTGGAAATCATTGACTATTCGGCGAAACGGATGATCTCTCATGTCTGGCCGGCAGCGCTGATTATTCTGGGGCTCTATATCCTGACGCTCTATTTCCGCGGACATGGGCATTGGGGGGATATTGTTATCAATGTTTCCAGTGACGGGATTTCACGCATGGGAAGCAAGTTTGACCGGACTTTCGGCGATACCCGGATTGAGGCCAAAGATATGGAAATAGATGGCCTCACCAGTTTCATGGTTTTCGGCGACACCAAAATCGACCTGACCGGAGGAAGGCTGAAACCGGGAGTGAATAGGGTAACCCTGTCATCGGTGTTCGGCGATATTAAGGTGCTGGTGCCACCGGGAGTAGAGGCGGCCGCCTCGGCCAGTAACACGTTTGGCGACATTGACGTTCTGGGCAAATCGGCAGAGGGGATTGGCAATAACCTGCGAAGCCAGACCGCCGGCTACGAAAATGCCTCGATAAAGATAGATATTGAGGTGCGCACGACTTTTGGGGACATAAGGGTGACTCGGGAGCAATAAAAGAGTGATTGTCAAAACCCCACTTGGTCGCCTGCGGCGACCGCGGGGGAATTTTGACCTACAAGACTTGCGGAAGGCGTTGGGCGGCATGCACTAATGCCGAGAAGCGGCAATTCCAAATGGGTTTGTTTCTTCGATTTTTAAAATGTACGCGGCGCTGATCCGGCAGCGTGATTGTCAAAACCCCACTTGGTCGCCTGTGGCGATCGCGGGGGAATTTTGACCTACAAAACTGAAGCCTGCCGGGTACGTAGCGGGCGTTTTCGTTTGTGGAACAAGAGGTTAGGCGGAAATGGGTGGGTGGGGCGGGGGGAGTTCGTTTCTTCATTTTTGTTTTCCGTTGTAGTGATCTTGTAGTGAAATTGCGTGTTGCAGTACATCCCCAGATTCCGACAAAAGTCGGAACCCGGGAATGCCACCCGACGATTCCGGCATTGAGGCCAATGAGTTCGGACCATGATGTGCGAAGCAGGGCGGAATGGAGTATGGTCTAATGCATTGTCCCTTAACAATATAACAATTTTTGAGAAAGTGGGGAAAGGGAGCAAAGCCAACGTAAAACGACCTAAACGCATATGCCACAGCGAGATGTGAATTTTGGCTTCGTTTTATGAAATTTTTGGGTGGTTTCATACGGGGTAGGAAAATGGTGTTAAAACCATGACAGAAAACAGATTGGGAGGGAGGAAACAAGGTCGCTGATTTGGGTTTGTTTTTCGAAATGGGGGCGTACGGAGGCATGATTACCGGGTCAGATGGTGGCCATTGGGCAATGAGCTTTTTTGTGTGCTTGGACATAAGAATAATCACTCTTTCTATAAGAGGGTGGGAGGCCCAAATCACCATCGGTTTGATAGTGATTTTGCAAAGTGGGAATGAAGGAGTAAACAAGGAGCAGCGGGCGCCTGGCTTACGAAACTTAAACAAGTCGTTGTACTGTCCCCCAGCAAGCTGGGGGTTACCCGTTTACCAGGAGTGCTCGGCACGGCGGGATCCTGGCGTACTAAGGTGATGGCGCAGGAAAATTGTCGGGTTTCTCAATTCCTCAGTCGAGGAATTTCGGAACCCGACCTACCGCTATGCACGGGCATATGCCGGGTCACATTCCCCCCGACTTCGTCGAGGGAAACAAGACCCGGCATAACCTTGACTTCTCCCTTGCCTTGCGGGGGGAAATTGATTAGACTTAGCGATGTTTTATCGGAGGATGAGAATGAAAATGCGCAACTACACCGCGGTTCTGCTGCTGTTGACGGCCCTGCTGGCTCTGACAACCTCGGCTCTCGCTGTCGAGGGGATGTGGCCACTGAACACGGTCAGCCAACTGCCGTTCGACACCCTGAAAGCGATGGGGCTCAAGCTTTCACCGGAACAAATATATAACCCGTCAGGCGTATCGCTGATCGATGCGATCGCCAATGTCGGCGGCTCTTCGGGCCCGTTTGTCTCGCCCGACGGGCTGGTTTTCACCAATCACCATGTCGCCTTTGAGGCCATACAGCTTCAGAGTACACTGGAACATAATTACCTGGAGAAAGGGTTCTATGCCAAAACCAGAGCCGAGGAGCTTCCGGCTATCGGATATAATATTTCCGTCACTCTGGGATACGGGGATGTAACATCGAAAGTCCTTTCTTCTGTTAACGCAAAAATGACGCCACTGGCGCGTCACCAGGCAATCGAGAAAGCGACCAAGAAAATTATCGAGCAGGCCGAAAAAGGACGCGATGTCCGTTGCCAGATTGCGGCGTTCTACGGCGGCAAGCAGTATATCATGACCACTTATTTCAGAATGCGTGATATACGGCTGGTTTTTGCGCCACCGCGTTCTATCGGCGATTACGGCGGCGAGACCGACAACTGGATGTGGCCGCGTCACGCCGGCGATTTTACGGTGCTTCGGGCCTATGTTGCTCCCGACGGCAAATCGGCCGATTACAGCACGGCGAATATCCCCTACAAACCGAAGAATTTCCTTAAGATCTCGTTGGCCGGAGTGAAAGAGAACGATTTTACGATGGTAATGGGATTTCCCGGCAACACCAGCCGCTACGAATGTTCTTACGGCATCGAGAAGATGGTTAATTATGATTATCCGCTCGATATCATGACGCGCCTGGATGTTATCCATATCCTCGAAGCGGCGGCCGCGAAAGACTCCGCCGATGCCATCAAGCTGTCCTCGACTCTCAAGGGAATTTATAATTTTCTCAAGAAGAATCAGGGGATGATGGATGGGTTCGAAAAGTCGGCCCTTCTCCCCTGGAAAATCGCCCAGGAAGATTCGCTGAAGAAATTCATCAATTCCAATCCGATTCTACAAAAGAAATACAACGGTGCTTTCTCGGCCATGGACAGTCTTTATCAGGATCATCGGACCTGGCGCGATAAGGAATTCTGGCTGAGCCAGATGCGGTGGCGCTGTGATTTTCTTTATTTTGCGTCCACGATTTATAAATGGAGCATCGAAAAAGAGAAAAAGGACCTCGACCGCGAGCCGGGGTATCAGGACCGGGACACAATCGACACCAAGCAATGGCTGCGTGACGGTCAGACCAATCTGGTGCCGTCCGCCGACAAGGAAGTGCTATTCTATTTTCTGAAGAAAGCTCATGAGCTTCCCGCAGGGCAAAAAATCGCGGCAGTGGAGCAGCTCTTTGAAGGGAAAAGCGGCGATGTCGACAAAATCGCGCGGGACTTTGTAGACTATTTATACGCGAATACCAAATTGGGTACAATCGAAGATCGGCTCGGGATGTTCGGGATGAAACGGGCGGAACTTGAAGGGATGAATGATGCCTTCATGAATTTTGCCAAGGCATTGCAGGTTGACCGGGATGAGCTTCGCAACCGCAACCGAGCTTTTGACGGTGCCTTGAGCAAGCTCGAACCGCAACTGATCTCGGCGTACGAAGCATGGAAAGACGGCCGTCTTTATCCCGACGCGAACGGCACGATGCGTTTCAATTATGGGACGGTCATGGGATACCAGCCGAGGGATGCCGTTTATTACAAATATGTCACCGACCTCAAAGGTGTGATTGAGAAGGATACCGGCGAGGAGCCGTTCGATGCCCCGGCCGAATTGGAAATGGCGCAGGCCTCACAGGATTTCGGTCCCTATGTGAATAGAGAAACCGGCGATGTGCCGGTGGATTTCCTTTCGGATAATGATATTACCAACGGCAATTCGGGAAGCGCCGTAATGAACGGCAAGGGGGAATTGGTGGGCCTGGCGTTTGACGGCAACTACGAGAGTATGACCTCGGATTATAGATTCGACCCGATTATCACCCGCACCATCGCGGTCGATATCCGTTATGTTCTGTACCTGATCGATAAAGTGTACCATGCGGATGGATTATTGAAAGAGCTGACCATTCAGTAGGTTCTAATCTTTCCAAAAATAAAGCCGTCCGGTAGTTACCGGACGGCTCTTGTATTAGTCTGCGAATCCGGCTACTTAAGCAGGATCATCTTCTTGATCATTGTCTTCTCACCGGCTGTGAGGCGATAGAAATAAATTCCGGTGGCCGCAGCATGCCCGGATTGATCGGTGCCATCCCAGACAACAGAATGGACACCGGCGGCAAATTCGCCATTAACCAGGGTCTTGATTTCCTGACCCAGAATATTATAGACTTTCAGGTCCACCTGCGAACGAACCGGCAGGGCGAAGGTTATACTGGTGGCCGGGTTGAATGGATTCGGGCTGTTTTGAGACAGGTCGATGGCCGAGGGCAGAACAGCGGTGCGATCTCCACTCAAATCTGTCGTGGCATATTCAAAATCATGGTCAAACAGGCAATCGTCATTACTCAGAACGGAATTTATCGGACTTGGGGCGGAATATCCCGGAATAAAAGGCGGATTGATGGACCAACTACCATCACAAACATAAATGTCATAAGCACCTGTGACAGGGTCAACGGCACCGGAGGTATGATATCCATCGGGCCAGTCAGCGGTTTGTGCGCTGACCATCAGGCCACTGTCGAGCGGCAGAGGGACTCCGGTCAGGTGTCCGCCGAAATGACAATGAGCATAATTCAACAGAAGACCGAGGCCGCCGACGGTATCAGCGGTGACATGAATGGTCTTCATGACCGGAAGGCTTAGATAACGAGGGGCATAAACGGCAATATCATATGTCCCGCTTTCAACATAAGCGGTAAAGATGCCGTTGTTGTCGGGGGTCGCATTATAGCTTTTCCCGGGCGTCCAGAAATTGACAAAGACTTGATTCCAGTCAGGAATGGGATCGGTTGGAGCCACCTGTATGGTATCCTGTACCTTGATTCCAGTAACAAGATTAATGGTGACGGTATCGCCGGGAGCAACATTGTATATATATCCGCCTTCGATAATATACCCTTCGGGGATCGGATATTGATCACTCCAGAATGCCAACTGAATTCCATAACCATCCGGATCCAGCGAGGAGACGCGAAGGGCAATCAGGTTGTTCGAGCCAATCCCGGATACTCCCTCGGTGAAGCAATGCAATAAAGCTGATTGGGACTGAATAAGATAGGGATGAACCGGCTCGGCGCCCATTTCGGTGACGCGAACATATATGACCGTATCGGTCAAATAGCAGGTGAAGTCGAGTTGAATTTCGTGGTCGATCGAATTATTGATGGTAAAATTCTGCGAAGCCATATAGTCGGGAATCAATCCTTCCGTTCCGACTCCGATTTCCCATTCGCCCAATTCGGCGTCGCCGAAATAAATGGCATACCGGCCGCTGTTGATACTCGTTTCTTTCTCGCCCGGACCGCTGAAACGAGGCCTCGCCCAGACATATCCATTTTCGATTGAATTTCCTTCGTTATCCTCGACAAATCCATAGACGGAATCATAAGGCAGCATATAATCGAAATCAACATTATCAATTTGACCGTTGGCGGTCAGATTTCGAGGAGCCGGAGTAACTATCCCGGGGAGATTCTCGGGGGAAATGCGGAAAGGAAAACCGGTACCGGCACTGCCGATATTAATCTCGAAATAGCCGTTGTCGTCGGTCAATCCGGTCCACATCTGCATACCCGCACCCTGGCTTTCCGCAGCTATCCAGATATTTTTCAAAAAAGCATCGGGGGCGGGATAACCCGGAACGGTAACGTGGCCGGTAAACATATTCGGCGGCGATAAGAGGGCATTCATGGCGAACCAATCCTCGGCCCCGACGCCATCGCTTGTGTCCGTACCACTCATCATATAATATCCAGGAGCAAAGCCCAGGATCAGCGGCGAGACAACTATCATGCCATCCGGATTCGGATCGCTGTCGCCCGGCCCGTTATTGCCGGAGATGTCGCCGTCAACGGTGGTGAAATTATAAAGCAGCTTGTCGCTTCCAATATCGATGCTATTGTTGGAATCGATATCCAAATATATTTCCCATTGGATTGCGGAGCCAATTGCACAGTCGGCACTCCAGCCGATAGCATCACCCTGAAAAGCGCTGGTTGCAGAAGTGTCGCCATTAACGGAGATAACGACATAGTCGGTGGCGGCAATTCCCGGCTGGATGGCAAAGATTGCCGTGATTAGCAGGCCGAATATTCCAGACCATTTACGGTGATTCATACTTACCCCATGTGAATGTTTAGGTGTTGGTTGGTTGGTTTTTCGAGAGCGGATTTTTGCCCTCAGTCGAATCCATGTTTCAATACTTCCTCCTATTTTCATCAAGGGCATCATGCCATTTTACGATTATACCCTTTGGACATCCATATCGGCAGATAAAGCCAATTGATAACCAAATTACAGGTTGGAGATAGGCTACTCCATTAAAGCCCCGCTGAAGGCAAAATGCAAAAGCCGCCGGATTACTTCCGGCGTATTCCCTATTAAATGTCGTGCAATGCGGGACGGATTATCATAGTATATACCGGCTCAGGTCTTCATCAACAATTATATCTTTGAGTCGTTTCTCCACCAATTCCCGAGTAATCCTGAACGCTTTCTTGCCGTCGGGCGAATCAAACATGATATCTTCGAGAAGCGTGCTCATAATAGTATGCAGGCGACGGGCGCCGATATTTTCGGTATTGGTGTTAACTATCTCAGCAATCTCGGCGATGCGGCGGAGAGCATCATCGGTGAAAGTCAGTTTCACTCCCTCAGACGACATCAACGCCGTGTACTGTTTGACCAGCGCATTTTTCGGCTCGGAGAGAATTCTTACGAAATCAGCTGCCGTCAATGATTCCAATTCCACCCTTATCGGGAACCGTCCCTGAAGTTCCGGAATCAAGTCCGACGGCTTGGAGGAATGGAACGCCCCGGCGGCAATGAACAGAACATGCTCGGTGGTCACCATGCCGTACTTGGTCATCACGACCGACCCCTCGACGATGGGGAGAATATCTCGCTGCACTCCCTCGCGGGAAACATCGGGACCGACTTTGGTTTTCTCGCCAACGACCTTGTCGATTTCATCGACAAAGATAATACCCGACTCCTGTACCCGTTCCAGCGCATCGGCGATAACATCATCCAAATTGACCAGCTTGGAAAGCTCTTCCGAGTGAAGGAATTTCCGCGCTTCGGCAATGGTCAATTTGCGCCGCTTCGTTTTTTTGGGCATCAATCCGGAAAACATCTCCTGAAAATTGATCCCCAGCTCTTCCATTCCCATCGGGGAGAAAATTTCCACGACCGGAAATCGATCCTGAGGCGCTTCGATCTCAATGGAACGATCCTCCAATTTTCCAGCCAGAAGTTTATCGCGCAGTTTTTCGCGCGTACCTGTATCGGGTTTGGGTTCCTCCGGTATCTCCTGTCCCGGGGTGCGCTGCCTGGGCGGTTCGGGAAGGAGCAGGTCAAGCAGTCTCTCATTAACATTCTCGGCCGCTTTCTCGAGAACCAGCTCGGATTTCTCCTGCTTGACCATATTGACGGCCAGATCGACCAGATCGCGCACCATTGACTCGACATCACGCCCAACATACCCGACCTCGGTGAATTTGGAGGCTTCGACTTTGAGGAACGGCGCCCCGGCCATCTCCGCCAGCCGACGAGCGATTTCGGTTTTGCCGACACCGGTAGGACCGATCATCAGGATATTATTGGGGAGAATTTCCCTGCGGATATCATCAGGCGCCGCTTTTCTCCGCCAGCGGTTGCGCAGGGCGATGGCCACCGAGCGTTTGGCCTTATCCTGCCCGATAATATATTTATCCAAATGCTCGACGATTTCCTTGGGGGTTCGATAATCTCTATTAATCATTTAATACTTTCCACGGTTATGTGGTCATTGGTATAGACACAGATTTCCGAGGCGATTTCCAGAGCCTTGCGGGCAATCTCCTCGGCGGTCATCTGGGATTTGGTGGCAATAATGGCCCGTGCGGCGGCCAGGGCATATGCTCCTCCCGAGCCGATGGCAAGGATACCGTCATCGGGCTCCACCACTTCACCGGTGCCGGCAATCAGGAGCGAATGCTTTGTATCGGCGACCGCCAGCAGCGCCTCCAGCTTCTGAAGGTACTTGTCAGTGCGCCAATCTTTGGCCAGCTCCACTGCGGCGCGGGGAAGATTGCCGGAAAACTCTTCAATCTTGGTTTCGAATCGCTCAAAGAGGGCCAGCGCATCGGCGGCGGCGCCGGCAAAGCCGGCCAGAATCCTGTCGTTATACAGACGCCGAATCTTCACCGCTTTTGCTTTCATTATGGTATCTCCAAAAGTGATCTGGCCGTCACCGGCCATCGCCACGGTCCCTTTGTACCTCAAGCCTAAAATTGTCGTCCCTTCTATTCTCATATGCATTCTCTTTCTTATGCCCGCGGATGGGCTTTGTTATAAACCGCCTTCAACTGCTCGGTGGTCACATGGGTGTATTTCTGCGTCGTGGCCAGTGAGCTGTGACCGAGCATTTCTTTTATTGCCAGGATATCGGCGCCATTTTCGAGAAGATGGGTGGCAAAGCTGTGGCGAAGCATGTGGGGGGTCACCCGTTTCCCCAGACGGGCACAATATTTCTTGACGATCCGATCAACCGATCGGACGGTCAACGGTTCCCCTATGTAATTAAGGAAAATGTATCCGCCATGGTCGGGTCGGGAAGCAACAAACTCCTCTCTTCTCTCGAGATATCTTTTCAATTCGTTATCGAAAGCATCGCCATAAGGCACCATTCTGTGTTTATTCCCTTTGCCGAGGACGTCCATAGTGCGCGCCTGAAAATCAATATCGGAAAGTCTTAGAGCGGCCATTTCCGCCCGGCGAATTCCGGAAAGATAAAAAAGCGAAACCATCATATAATCGCGCCAACCCAGATAATTGTCTTTAATAAGAAACTCCGAAAGCTCCTCGGCCTCTTTCTGGGAAAGGAAATCGGGGATTTTCTCGGTATATTTCAATTTGCTCAATTTGCAGAGATAGGGGCGGATTTTTTTGTCGAGCGCCAGAAACCGCTGAAATCCCGCCAGAGCAGAAATGAATCCGGCCAGGGTTCTGACCGAAACCATCTCCTCCCGGCGCCGTGCCAGGAATTTCCGCAGTAAGATGGTATTGACTTTGGGATCGGGGGCTGTCTTATCATATTCACTTTCCAGAAACTCCAGCCACGGTTTCAGATTATTGCGATAGGTGGCCACCGAACCGGGCGCGAGCCTTCTTCGCTCCGATAAAAATTTCAGATAGTCGGCAAATGCTTTCTTAAGCATGGTATAATGATACCCCAAAGCGGGGGTAAGGTCAACTAAAACTGGAATGGACTATCAGGAGGATACGGCGGCGGGTGTATCGGTTTCCTGTTTTTCGCTGCTGACTTTATGCTTACAGGCGGGGCAATAAAGATAGGCGCCGCTTTTCTGCGTGAATTTTTCGACCAGGTAGCTGCGACTACAGGCGGGACAGGGCTGGTTGACCGGTTTATCCCAGCTGACAAAATCGCACTTGGGATAATTGGAGCAGCCGTAAAAAACTCTCTTGTTTCGCGATTGTTTCTGGACAACATCACCGCCGCATCCATCTTTGGGGCATTTGACTCCGGTCGGAAGAGGCAGTGTGGTCTTGCAGGCGGGGTAGGCTGAGCAGGCCAGAAATCGTCCGAAACGGCCGCTCTTGACAACCATCGGCGAGCCGCATTTAGTGCATTTCAGATCGGTCGCAGGGGATTCCGGCTGAGGTTCCAGGGGACGGGTGGTTTTGCATTCCGGGTAGGCGGAGCAGGCGAGAAAGCGACCGTTTCTTCCCCACTTGATAACCATCGGGGAGCCGCAGTTTTCGCATTTTTCGCTGGTCGCCTCGGTAATTGAAGCCTTTATCTCTTTTTCCTTTTTGGAAAGTTTCCCCAAAACGGCGTTGAAGGGGAGATAAAAATCCTTGATTACCTTTGTCCAGATTTCTTTTCCCGTCTCGATTTGGTCCAGTTCGGTTTCCATTTTGGCGGTAAATTTAATATCAAACAATGTCGGAAAACTCATGACCAGTATTTTGCTGACCGTTTTTCCCAGTTCGGTGGGAAATAGTTTTCTCTCTTTCGACTCGACATATTTCCGATCCATGAGCGTGGAAATGATGGCGGCGTAGGTCGAGGGACGTCCGATGCCATCGGCTTCCAGGGTCTTGACCAGCATCGCTTCGGTAAAACGACCGGGCGGTTTGGTGAAATGCTGGGAGGGTTTTATTTCGACCGGATGCAGAGTGTCGCCGGCTTTTAAGTCCGGAATCAAATCGACCAGACCGTTTTCGCCGTTCTGTTCATTTTCCTTGGCTTCCTGATAGACCTTGAGAAAACCATCGAATTTCAAACTCTGGGCATGGGCATGGAAAAGATACCGGCCGGAGGAAATATCGACATCGGTGGCATCATAGACAGCCGACGTCATCTGGCTGGCGACCAACCGGTTCCAGATGAGAGTATATAGTCGTAGTTGGTCTTTAGTCAGATATTTTTTGATTTTCTCCGGCGGATGATCAAGATAAGTAGGGCGGATTGCCTCGTGCGCATCCTGACTCCCCTTGCGGGCGGAATATTTGAAAGCTGTCTTGGGGAGGTATGGGTTTCCAAAATTATTTTTGATATATTCTCTGACCGCGCTTATGGCGCTTTCGGCCACCCGGATCGAATCGGTACGCATGTAGGTGATCAAACCGGTCGGGCCTTCCTCGCCAAGGTCAACACCTTCATAAAGTTGCTGAGCAACCATCATGGTTTTCTTGGGCGAAAAATAAAGCGCCCGGGCGGCTTCTTGTTGAAGTGTACTGGTAATAAATGGCGGCGATGATTTTCGTATCTTCTGAGAATTTTTGACCGACTCAACTTTAAATATTGCCTGCTTCAGTTCCTCGGAAACCGCATTGGCTTCCGCCCCCGTTTTAATTTCCGCCTTGGCGTCATCAATTCTGGTCAGTTTGCAGAGAAGCCGGGCATCGGACTTGTCGGCCAGAAGGGCTTCGATTTCCCAATATTCTTCGATGACAAAGGCTTCAATTTCGGCTTCCCGTTCACAGATAATTCGAAGCGCCACCGATTGTACCCGCCCGGCGGATAATCCCCGAGCCACAGTCTTCCAGAGAAAGGGCGAAATTTTGTATCCCACCAGACGATCCAGAACGCGCCGCGCCTGCTGGGCATCGACCAGATTCATATCAATCTCGCGGGTATCTTCCATGGCGGCCAGGACCGCCTGTTTGGTAATCTCGTTGAAAGTGACGCGGACAATATTCTTGACCCCTTTCAACTGGCTAGCCACGTGCCAGGCAATCGCTTCACCCTCGCGGTCAGGATCGGGCGCCAGATAGACTTTTTCGGATTTCCTGGCGGATTCCTGCAGCTTCTTGATTACTTTTTCTTTTCCCTTGATGATGACATAGTCAACTTTGAAATCATCGTCGGTGTCAACGCCGAGTTTGGATTTGGGGAGATCCCTGATATGGCCGATAGTCGGCAGAATTTCGAAATTTCGCCCGAGGAATTTTTTAAGAGTGCGGGACTTAGCCGGCGACTCTACGATTAACAGATTCTTGGCCATATCAGTTGCTTGCTTTCTATTCTTATTCGGTGATGCGGCGTCTGAACTTGACTTTTCCGGCCACCAGATCCTGCAGCGCCAGGCTGGTTACCTTGCGGCCGTCAATGGTGACATTTTCCTCGGCCATCCGCTCCAACTGAGCCAGACGGAGAGAGTTTATCTGGCGCGCCCGCTGGGCGGCCAGAAGCACTGCTTCATAACGATTTTTGGTCACTTTATCCAATTCACTAAAAGCCGTCTTAACCATGACTCCTCCTATAAGTTCAAGTTCTTAACCGACAATGCGCTTTATTTGTTCCTGATTTAAATTATCGAGGCGACAATGCAAGGATCTGACAATCATTTCCACCTCGTTGACTGCTGTATCCATATCTTCATTAATGATAACGTATTCGAATTTTTTGTACAGCTTCATTTCGCTTAAGGCTCTTCTGCGACGGATTCTTAAATGCTTATCGTCTTCAGTCCCCCGCTGCTTTAATCGCCTGACCAGTTCTTTCCGGCCGGGGGGAAGGATGAAGATCATCGCCGCCGTGGGGTATTTTTCCTTAAGCTTAAATGCCCCTTTGACATCGACATCGAGCAGAATCACGCCGCCCCGCGCCAAGGTGTCATCCAGAGGCTTTCTGGGCGTTCCATAATAAAACCGATGCACCTGGCAGGATTCGGCAAATTCTTTTCGATTTTTTAAAGCCACAAATGCCGGATAAGTCACGAACTGGTATTCGCGGCCGTTCTTTTCGTTGGCCCGTTTTGGCCTGGTGGTCACCGAAATCGAGAATTTCCAGCCATTTTTCTTATTGCGAGCCAGAAGTTTCCGGCAAATAGAACTCTTGCCGCCTCCGGAGGGGGAGGAAATGATTACAATTTTGCCCTTTTTCTTCATTTTTTAAGGAGCCTGGAAAGCGCTCTTATCCTACTCTATGTTTTGAACCTGTTCGCGAATTTTCTCGATTTCCTCTTTAAGCTCCATCGCCATCCGGGCGATGCCGGCGCCGGCCACCTTAGAGCCGATCGTATTGGCCTCGCGATTCAGTTCCTGGAGGATGAAATTGAGCCTCTTCCCTACCGGGCCATTGCTTTTTACATCGGCCACAAACTGTTTAAGGTGGCTCTTGAAACGCACACACTCCTCGGTGATATCGGCCCGTTCGGCAAGATAGGCTACCTCTTCCTCTAAACGCGCGCCCTCAATGATTCTGTTGTCCAGAACTTCTTTTATTCTCTGTGCCAGCTTCTCGCGATAAGCGGCAAGATTTTCCGGGGACGATTTTTCAATTCTGTCTATGGTTCCGGTGAGAAGTTTCAGCCGCAGCAGGATATCTTTGCGGAGATTGGCACCCTCCCGCTCGCGCATGGTAATGAGTTCATCGAGAGCCCGATTGATAGCTTTGCTCATCAGAGGCCAGATTTTCTTTTCCAGGTCATTGATCTTTTCGACCTTAAAAATATCCTGGAAAGACATAAAATGGCCGATTTCAATTTCACCGGCCAGCTTGTATTTTTTCTTCAGTTGAGCCAGCTGGCGATAGATTTCATCGGCCAGATTGGCGCTCACGCTCAGCCGGTCGATACCGAAACCGTAATCCTCATAGTTTAATGTCAGGTTCACTTTCCCCCGGTTCAGACGGGTGGCAACCAGTTCTTTGACCTTCGGCTCAAAGAACATCAGTTGTTTGGGAAGACGGAAATAATACTCAAGGAAGCGATTGTTGACGGAGGCAACTTCAACAGAAATCGCCAGCTTGCTCGTTCTATAATCGGCCTTACCATATCCGGTCATTGAGTTCATAAACAAAAATCTCGGCTAAAGAAAATCAGCCTGTTAAAATACGTCGAAAAAGTAATTTGTCAACCTTTTAACCAACTGATTGTTCATTTTGGGCAAGGATATTGCCACGCAGGCCCCATTAATATGGTGGTTCTGGTCACAACCAGATTGGAACTGCATGCGGAACGAGAGCCAAAAATGGAGACTTCAACTTCGTTGTTCCCATTAATTGGGTCAGCCACCTGGCAATAGTTGAAAATGGCGATAGTGATACTGGCTCAGAAAGCCATCCCGAGACTGCGGAAAGTTGCCGGGATTCCTGCCACCGCATCGAGTTGATATCTCGGGGTGGAACTCATAATTGCCAATACTCCTGGATACCAAAAACTGCTATGTCGGAGTCACCGGAACAAATCCGCGATCCAAACATGGATCCAGACAGCGCCCTGCCTGATTTGTCTCGGGCTTCCCCCAACCTATTGTCCAAAAAAAGGTTGACATCAGCGGGGCAAAGTATAATCTTGGGGCGGAAAACAGTCAAACAATTTCTTTTAAACAGGTGCGGGTTAGAAGCGTCATAATGATGGCCATTAGTTTTACCGGGTCCATATGAATAAAGAATTAAGGGATCTGGTACATGATTTTACCAAGGGTGACCACGAGGCTTTCACCGAACTGGTCAGGAGGTATAAGAAGAAGGTTTATTCGCTGGCTTTCCGGATGCTGGAGAATCATCTGGATGCGGATGAGGTGACTCAGGAGACTTTCGTGAGAATATATGAGAAACGGAATCAGCTGAGATCGGCTGACTTTTTCTCCAGTTTTATCCTGAGAATCGCCACCAACTATGCCATCGATTTAATCCGGAAGCGGCAAAAAAGATTTGTTTCGGTAGAGGACGACGAGGAGATGGTGCCATCGGTTCAGGTGCAACTGGCCGACAAAATCGTCGCCCCCGACCGGGCTTTGGAAAATGAGGAGCTGTCGGAAGTCATAAATCGGGCGATAAGCCTTTTGCCGCCGAGGCAAAAAATAACGGTTATCCTGCATGATGTGGAAGGGTATACCATGGAGGAAGTAGCCGTGGCTTTGGATTGCCCGGAGGCGACGGTCCGATCGAATTTGCACATTGCCAGACTCAAATTGCGAAAATGGCTGGCAAAGAAGCTTAGATGAAATGAGGAAAGAAGATGAACTGCCGTCAGGTAGAATTTTATTCCCTTGATTACATTTCGGGAGAATTGGCCGAGGCTGATCGGATTCAGTTGGAGGAGCATCTGAGCGTTTGCTCATCCTGCCGGGATTTGATCGATACGGAAAAGAAGCTTTCGGAGAAACTGCGAGGGTTGGCCATTCCGGATCCCGGGGATATCTACTGGGAAACTCTGGAAAATAATATTCTTTACAGAGTAGTCGATGAGGCGGAGGCGGAAACCATTTCAATTGTATATGCCCCGCGCCGGCAGCTTGATATTCTTTACAGTTATTTGATACCGCTGGCGGCGGTGCTTTTAATTCTGGCTGTCTCTTTTTCACTCACCGGCAGGGAAACGACTCCGCAAATATCGGCCGTTGCCGGCGAAAATCGGGAACCATACAATCCCCGCCTGATCGGAAATTACACCACGACAGTCGAAATAGCCGGCGCCGAGCAGAATCTGGATGTGGACCTGTTGGGTTCGCTGATTCTTTCGGCACCCGGCGCGGCCTCTCACAATCTGGCTTTGATGGTCCAGTTGAATAACCTGGGCTGGGGAAATAAATGAAAGGCATTTCCACCAGAATTGCTTTTGCCGTTTTGATATCGGGCCTGCTGTTGGCTGGATGTGGATCAGGCGTGAAGGAGGCGAAAATTGCTTTCAAGTTTGAACCCGGCCAAAAGCAACAGTACAACAATGAGGTCAAGATCTCCGCTCAAATATATGACAATGCCGGAAAGCTGACCAATATCAGTAATCTTTCATATCGATCAAAGTTATATGAGGAAGTAATTTCGACGGCCGACAGTTCACGGGCGCGGATCAGGCTGACCGATATTGTCAATAGTCCCAATCCTTCGGGGTCGGCTTTCGCCGCGGATAGTATCACTCATAAATGGTCTATCGAGTGCCTTATGGGCACCAATGGAAAAGTATTGGACATTTACCCCGGCGATTCGATAAGCCCCGATCTCCTGAATTTTTATAAAAACTACTACGAGCAGGCTCTCCCCGTATTCCCGGAGCAGCCGGTTAAAGAGGGTGACAGCTGGCGTCAGACAATTCACCTGCTGGTGAGAAAGGAAGGGGTTAAGAAGGCGGAGACGGAGTATAAGGTTCGCTCCTTTGTCCGAGAGGGCGGATATGACTGCGCCGTAATCGAATATAAGGGGAATATGATACTTCCCTTTCAGGGCGTGGAGAAGGACGGCAGTCTGGTGGTCAAATTGGAGAGGGTGAACACAAAAGGGGTAATCTACTTCGCTTATCGTGAGGGGCTGATAATCCGACAGCAGGAGACTTATAATTCGCAGAACGAGGGCTCCAGAACAAGCGGCGGAGAGGTCAAGTCATTCAAAGTCATCAGTGAACGAATCAGCACGACCAGTCTGGTCAATCCCGGGAACTGAGTCCGGCGAATCGGATTGCATCTAAGGTAATTTTGGTAATGTCAATATTAGTGTGGAAATTGGTATATCCTTTTTTTCATTTATTTAGGCTGCTTTTTGTATCATGTTTTTGATGGTTTTTATTATTTCATTGTTTCTGTGCCATTTATGATTGAAATAGTTGAATAAAGCA
>JAPLUR010000063.1 GCA_026397505.1 Candidatus Zixiibacteriota bacterium | reverse complement strand
TGGTTCATTTCTCTTTTATCTGATTCGCCAGATTGATGCTTTTACCATCTGGCGCATTATTGTGACGGCTATCGGGTTTGGGGTCATTTATAATATGAAACCAAAGAGATTTGATTACGTATTATTCCCTGTATGGTTGATTTTTATAGTATTAGTTTCATTGGGCAACTTGTTCACCGGAGGAACAATAATTTATTAAGTGAGGAGAATGCTGAATGGCTTCCTATCGGTTTAAAATAGTCATAGCCTTTCTGACCTTATTTCTGGCGGCGGGCAGCTTGTCGGCCAAAGTGCTTACTTTGGAAGACTGCATCCAGTTGGCGATTAAGAATAGCGCTGACCTGGTCAGGGCCAGGGGGCAGGTCAGGGTCGCGGATGGTCTGGTCTGGCAGGCCTTTGGGGCATTTCTTCCCGGTATATCGGCCAGCGGGTCGGTAAACCAGATTAATTCTGAGCCGGGTCAAAGGGTCATTCAGGATCAGATTTTCCAGAGTAGCGGTCTTACCAAGAGCTATAATCTGGGCGCGTCGGCCAACCTGACCATATTTAACGGCGGGCAGAACATCTTCAATTACCTGGGAGCCAAAACGGACAAGAGCTACTATGAATATACGGCCGAGCAGACCGAGCAGTCGTTGGTTCTTTCGGTGAAGACAACCTATTTCGCGTATCTGGCCGCTCTCAAACTCAAGCAGGCCGGTGAGGAGGCAGTCAAGCGAAGCGAGGAACAACTCAAACTGGCCACCTCAAAGTATGAAATCGGCTCCGCTTCCAAATCGGATGTTCTCAAAGCTCAGGTGCAATATGGGAAAGACAAGTTGTTTCTTCTGGATACTGATAACGGTATCAGAACATCGCGGGCCGACCTGGCCTATCTAATTGGAGCCGATGTCAACTCCGATGTGGATTTCTCTCAGGAATATGAGCGCAAAGATTATTCGGGCACTGAGGAGGAAGCGCTGAAATTCGGGTTAGCCCATTATCCCGGTCTGCTAGCCGGGGGAAAAAATCTGCAGGCCGCCAAGTATGATCTTCGTTCCACGAAAGGGCGCTACCTTCCCACGGTATCATTCGGTGTCGGGCGGAGTTGGTCCAATGAATTCTGGAGTAATGTGAGCAAATTCAGAAGGCAGGATGCCCGTTGGTCATTCGGGACTTCGATAGATATTCCTATCTTCGACAACTTCAGCCGTAAAGCTGCCTTATCGCGTTCAAAGGTGAATCTCAATAACGCCCGGGCCGATTATTCTTATCTTTTGAACAATCTGGCGCTGCAGATAAAGAAAGCATATCTGGAAATAAATAAAGCCGAAGAGGCCCTGAAAGTGGCCGAAGAGAATGAAGCCGCGGCCAAGGAAGATATGTCGCTGGTCCGCGAGAAATACAGCCTCGGCGCCGCCACGATGCTTGAGGTTTTGGATGCCGAAGTGAGCCTGATCACCGCTCAGAACAGCAAGATTCAATCCGAATTTGACTTTAATATGGCCGTGGCCAAACTGGAAAACGCCATGGGCATGAGGGAGTAGATTCTTCCGGAATAGAGGTAAGACCAATATGAATATGAAAAAGAAAAGCCTGATAATTATTGCTGCGATTGTTGTTGTCGTCATTGTCGTTATTGTCAACCTCAGCAGCAGCGGGAAGAAAACCACTCCGGTTGAGGCGGAGACAGCGACCCGCAATGATATTGCACAGGAGGTTTCCGCCTCCGGCTGGATTCAACCAAAGACCAGAGTCAATATCACGGCCGAGGTTAATGCCAAGATTATCGGGATATTTGTCAAAGAGGGTGAAACGGTGATGAAGGGGCAGTTTTTGGTGCAGCTCGATACGGTGCAACTGCAGAAAGATGTTGACCAGTCGCGCTACTCTTTGAATGAAATGGAAGCCCGCACCGAGGCCGCCAAATCGTCGTTTCTTCAGGCTGAGGAGGAGCACAGCCGTCAGAAACAGCTCTTTGAAAAGAAGCTGACTTCAGAGACGGCGGTGAAAAATTCCGAATACACTTATTTAAGCAGCAAATATAATTATGAGGCCATGCTCAGCCAGACCAGGCAGGGCAGGGCGGGTTATGAGAAGGCGCTTGACAATCTGAGCAAGACCCGAATAATGGCGCCGATGGATGGGGCGGTCACTTTCCTTGATGCCGAAGTGGGTGAAATTGCCTCGGCACAGACCGCTTTCACTCAGGGAAAAACTCTGATGACCGTGTCCAATCTCAATTCCTTTGAGGCGGAGGTCGACGTTGATGAAACGGAAGTGGCCAAGGTGAAACTGGGTCAGACGGCGCGGATTGAGGTTGATGCCTTTCCGGATTCCATGTTTCAGGGAGAGGTAGTCGAGATTGGTAATACCGCGGTCAAAACCAATGTCGGTTCGACCGATCAATCCACCAATTTCAAGGTCAAAGTTCTTTTTGTCGAGAATAACGAATTCATCAAGCCGGGTATGTCGGCGACGGTTGACATTGTCACGGATGTGCGCAATCAGACTCTCACGGTACCGTATGGCGCAATTGTGATGCGCCCTAAAGATGCTGATTCGCTGGCAGGCAAGACCGGCCAGCCGCAGGAGACCGGCGGCGTCCAGGCGGCGCAACATGAAGTGTCGCTCTCCGAATCTGCTGCAAAGGGGAAGAAAGAAAAAGAGGTCAAGGGAGTGTTCTTGATAAAGGAGGGGAAGGCGAAATTTATGCCGATTGAAACCGGCATTGCCGATCAGAAAAACATTGAAATCATTTCCGGAGTGGCTGAAAAGGATACCGTTGTAACCGGACCTTTCAAGACTTTGCGAACACTTAAGAACGGCGATGAGGTCAAAGTCGAGAAGAAATTCAATATGGAGACACCCAAGTAATGCCGCTCATAGAGACCAGGGAAATCTGGAAGACCTATGAAATGGGGGCTACAGTGGTTCACGCCCTGCGGGGTGTGTCGCTGAGCATAAACAAGGGCGACTATGTAGCCATCATGGGACCTTCCGGTTCGGGCAAATCGACGCTGATGAATCTGATTGGCTGCCTGGATACCCCCTCTTCCGGCGAATATTACTTCAAGGATAAGCAGGTCAGCCACATGACCGATGACGAATTGGCCGTAATTCGCAATCGTGAAATCGGTTTTGTATTTCAGACCTTTAATCTCATGCCTCGGGCCACGGCCCTGCATAATGTGGAGCTTCCGCTTATTTATAACGGGACACCGCGGCTGATTCGCGAGCAGAAAGCGCGGAAGGCTTTGAACATTGTCGATCTGGGGGATCGAATGTTGCATCGACCCAACGAGCTATCGGGCGGGCAGAGACAGCGGGTAGCCATCGCGCGCGCCCTGGTCAATGAACCGTCGCTGATTCTGGCCGATGAGCCAACCGGCAATCTTGATTCCAAAACGGGATTGGAAATCATGCAGCTCTTTTCACGTCTCCACAAGGAGGGGAATACCATTATCATTGTCACTCACGAAAGAGAAGTGGCCACTTATGCCGACCGGGTGCTTCATATACTGGATGGCATGGTGGATCGGGATGAAGTAATCACTGTTGCGGAGAAAAGCGCCAACGGAACCAATTTATGATCGTCTGGGAAATATTCAAAATGGCGGTGGGGGCTCTCCGGGTCAATAAGCTGAGGACCTCGCTGACTCTTCTGGGTATCATTATCGGCGTTTCATCGGTCATAACGATCATTTCGGCTCTGGAGGGGTTATCGCAATCGATCAGAGCGGAGTTAAACCAACTGGGGCCGACGACTTTTATTGTCACGCGATTCGGATTAATAATGGGTCATGATGCATTCATGGAGGCTCTCAAGCGAAAACCGATGAAGTATGAATATCTGAGTGATATTGAAAAGGGCTGTAAGGATTGCGAAAAGGTAGCCGCGCGTTCTTATATCATGGGTGAAGTAAAATTTGGAAATCGTAAACTCAAGCGCGTTCTTATCGGGGGAGGGACAGCCAATATCTTCGACATTGTTGATTTGCAATTGGGGCAGGGGCGTCTGCACACGCTGGAGGAAGACCAGAGTCGTCGCCGTGTGGCCTTTGTCGGCGCCACCATCGCCGAGGAATTGTTCCCCGGACTTGATCCCATTGGCCAAACCATGAAAATAAATAATATCCGCTATGAAATAATCGGCATGGCCAAGAAAAAGGGAGCGACAATGGGTGAAGACCAGGATAAATTTGTCTTTGTTCCTTATTCCTCCTTTGTTCGCGATTTTACCGATCCCCACATGGATTTGGATATCTTTGTCAAAGCGTCTTCGGTGGAAAGACTCCCCGAGGCCATGGATGAGGTGCGGGTAATTTTGCGCTCCGTACGTCATGTGCCTTTCGAAAAGGAAGATGATTTCGGCATTTTGACGGCCGATGCCATAATGGCGGCCATAAATGACGTTACCAAATATATTCGTCTGGGATTAATAGGTATATCATCCATCGCCCTGATAGTGGGCGGTATTATTATCATGAATATTATGATGGTCTCGGTCACCGAGAGGACCAGGGAGATTGGTATTCGCAAATCGGTCGGGGCCAGACAGCGGAACATCCTTCTGCAGTTTCTTTTTGAATCATTGGTGCTGTCGCTGACCGGAGGGATTATCGGAATAACAATCGGGGTCGTTCTGGGGGATGTCTTGATCAATCTCATCAAAATGCAGATGACCCCATCTCTGTTTGCCATAGCGATCGGTCTGATAATTTCCACCGGGGTGGGGTTATTCTTCGGCATCTATCCGGCCATGAAAGCGGCGCGGATGCAGCCGGTCAAGGCGCTCAGTTTTGAATAGGATAGTTCCGGTATGACATCGGTAGAAATGAAAGAAGGAATTTTGATGGCACTGGGTTCGCTCTGGTCGAATAAATTCCGATCATCGCTGACCATTCTGGGGGTTCTTATCGGGGTCTGGTCGGTGATCGCCATGACATCGCTGATTAAAGGGCTGGATAATGCGGTGCAGGGTTCCATAGATGATCTGGGCAGCAACATTCTCTTCGTCGATCAGTATGCCCCGGGGGTGGATTACGATGAACTGAGTGATGAGGAAAGAAACCGCAAGTATATTACCATCGCGGAAGCGAATGCCATAAAAGATGAGTGCCCGGCCGTGGCGGCAGTTTCTCCGGAAAACCATTGCAATCCGCCCGGGGGAAATATTGTCAAGTATCAGAAGAGACGTGCCAATCAGCCATTGGTGGTCGGTGTCACACCCGATTATCTTCGGGTCCGGGTGATGCAATTGACTTCCGGGAGGTTTATCGATCGCGTGGACAACGAAACCAGGGTGATGCTCTGCGTCATTGGTTCAGACATAAAGGACGCTCTTTTCCCCGGCGAGGACGCACTCGACAAGCAAATAAGGGTTAATAATCATCGTTTTACGGTAATCGGCGTGTTTGAGAAAAAAGAGTCGATGTTTAATACTTCGGAAAACAGCAAGGTTTACATACCGATTGAAACTTATATGAAACTCTATCCGGAGGATGAAGCCCTGACCCTGGCCGTCAGCGCCGTTTCGACGACCCGGATTGAGGAGGCCAGAGATGAGATTACGATCGCGCTGCGAAGACTGCGGCGGGTTCCTTATGGCAGAGATAATGATTTTGCCGTTTACGGTCAGGAAAACCTGCGGGAGATGGTCGGAAATATCACGAAATATATTTACATTGCCATGATCGTTATATCATCGGTGGGTCTGATGGTGGGCGGGGTTGGTGTCATGAATATCATGCTGGTTTCGGTTACCGAAAGAACCCGGGAAATCGGAGTCAGGAAGGCGATTGGTGCGCGCCGGAATAATATCATCTGGCAGTTCCTGATAGAGGCCATGACCCTTTCGGGCACCGGGGGAGTATTGGGCATTATCGTCGGTTTGGTGACGGCTCTTCTGATCGGAATGCTTTCGCCTCTGCCATTCGGGGCTTCACCGCTCTATGTCACGCTGGGATTTGTCGTGGCGGTGTCGGTCGGCCTGATGGCAGGCATATATCCTGCCTATCGGGCGGCCCGCGTGGACCCGATAGAGTCTCTACGTTACGAATAAGCAATTAAATTTGACATTGCCATTTTTAATCCGTCTCTATAGATTAGAAAGCAAATGATTATTGCGGAACATTTATGAAGAAAACATATTTTCATCTTTCACTTTTTCTATTCCTGACCGTGGTGTTTACAGTATCCACCTGCTTCGGCGGAGATGTTTTCTCCGAAAACAGCAAAATCGAAACAAGGGGTCTCCAGATTGACCTGGCGCAATTCAAATCCGACCGGGAGAATCTCAATCGTCTGGAGATATATTACAGGATTTTCAATAACCTGCTTCAATTTGTAAAGGAAGGTGAGGAATTTGCGGCCGCCTATGAGGTCAGCGTCTCGGTTCACAACGATGACGGACGGCAGGTGAATGCTGTCAGCCGTTCCAAAAACTTCACGGTCAGCAGCTATGAGAAAACCGTCTCGGATAAGGATTTTCGGACCAGCCAGTTTAATCTCCTTCTGGCGCCGGGGAAGTACAAAATCGATTTTGCCCTCAATGACAGGAATACCGAGGGGACGGTGCGCAAGTCGCTGAAGGTGAACCTTGAAAAATATGACAACAGCACACCGCAGTGCTCGGGGATCGAGTTTGCCCAGGCCATTGATACGGCCCTTTACGATTCGCTTTTTATTAAAGGGAATAAGACCGTTGTTCCATCGGTACGGCGCCAATACGGCGGCGATTCCATTTCGGGACTTCTTTATTATGTCGAGTTGTATCAGGGAATCGATGCGCGGGAGAGTGTCAAGGTCGAGACCCAGATTTTTGACCGGAATTTTGACGCGGTGTATCGCGATACCATGACGGCAGCATTCGCAGACGGTATCATTCGCCAGATAAGGCAGGTTTCCCTGTCCGGTATCAGGGCCGGGGATTATATTCTGGCGATCGCGCTGAAGGGAAGGCGCGACCGGGTGGTCGAGGAGTTGAGGGAGCCATTCAGTATTTACTGGTCGGCCGATGCCCTGGTCAGGAATGATTTTGAAGCGGCCGTTATGCAATTGAAATATATCGCCAGCGCTCAGGAAATGGACAGCCTTAAAAAGGCTAAAACTCCGGAGGATAAACTGCGACTCTGGAAGGATTTCTGGTTTTCCCGCGATCCCTCGCCGGGGACGGCCGAGAATGAATTTAAGAAGGATTACTATCGCCGTATAGATTTCGCCAACCGACATTTCGACGCTTTGAAAAGAGAAGGGTGGCTGTCGGACCGCGGAATGGTATATATCTCTCACGGCGAGCCCGACCAGATTGAGGATTACCCTTTTGAGCTTGACCGCAAAGCATATCAGGTGTGGTATTATTACCATTCCGAAAATGTGAGGAGATTTGTTTTCGTTGATGAATGGAATGACGGCGATTATAGGCTGCAGTACCCTTTTGATGGAGTATACCATTGAAAACAGGAATGAAGCGTATGAAAGATATGTTCAGGAACAGATATTTGGTGGCGTTGCTTTGGTCACTTCCGGCGATAATCGCGGCGCAGGAAATGGTTCCGGACAAGATCGGTATTCAGGCGGGGATTCTTATTTATGGGACCCCTTCCACTGGGCCGGAGTCGTATGTGGAATTCCCCTTTGTTGTAAATCGCAACCAGCTTTTGTTCCTGCCCGAGAATAGCAGCGGACAGGGATTACGGGCGGCTGTCTTCGCAGAGATAGTCATATCAGACACGCTCGGCCAGCATATTGACTCGGCTAATACCTATTTTTACAGCCGGGCGGCAGACTCATCTGCGGCCCGAAGCAATAAAATCAGGCTTTTCAACAAGCTTTTCTTACTTCTTCCGCCGGGGGTTTATAAGGGGCGGCTGGATGTAATTGATGTTTCAAGCAAGAAAGAAGGGTCATTTCTTTATGATCGCATTGAAGTGCTTCCGGTGCCGACAAAACTGGCGCTCAGCAATCTGGAATTGGCTTATGATATAAAGGTTTTGGAGGAAGGTCAGCAGCCCTCCAATCCGCGCATGGTAAAAAACCAACGGGAAATTATCCCCAGCCCCATGGGCATTTTTTCCCGTGACGATACCGTCATTTATGTCTATGCCGAATTATATAATATCCCGTATGACAGCGCCGTGAAGGATGATTTTCAGATCAACTACCGGGTGTATCGCAGCGACGGTTCCCTCCATTTTGATTTTGGGGATATCATTGATGAAAAGCCGGGTTTCTCGGCGGTTATTACCAATATCCTCAATATTTCCGGCTGGCAATCAGGGAAATATGATATTGAGTTGACCGCCACCGATCTGAAATCAGGGACGAGTGCGGCCGTATCGCGGGGATTCATCATTTTTCCCCCGGCCGGAACTGTGCCGGAGGTTGCCGGAGTAGCCGGGAAAAATCCTCTCGACACCGTCAGTGCGACGACTATTTCCAATGTCCTTAGATTTCTCCTTTTACCGCAAGAAGCAGCGGTTTTCCATTCGCTTAACGATACCGGAAAAGTGAGATTTGCCATTCAATATTTCAAGGACAAGGATCCATCTCCCGGAACGCCGACCAATGAGTATCTTGAAAGTGCTTTCCGCCGTTACGTCTATGCCAATGAATATTTCTCATCATTGCCGGGGATGAATGACGGCTGGAGGTCGGATCGAGGGAGGGTTCTCATGCAGTATGGCCAGTGGGATGATCGGGATGAAATCACCGCTCCCTCCTATGGGCGCCCCTGGGAAAGATGGTATTATCGCGCCATTCAGGGAGGCGTTCTGTTCATTTTTGTTGATATCAATGGTTATGGGGAGTACAGGTTAGTCCATTCCACGGCCAAGGGAGAAATATTCGACAGCAACTGGGACAGCAGGGTCAAAGAAGAGAATCTCGAGATTTATTGAATTCCGATATCAGCAAGAAAGCCCGGTTGTGCGCCGGGCTTTCTTATGTTTGATCCTAAACGGTCGTAAGGCTCTAATTTGTTTTTACCGAATCGCCCGGATTAGCCCCGGGAATACGGACGGTGCGTTTGACCGGCACTGTGAACCGGGAGACCGCTTTATCATTGAATTCGATCGTTAGCGACTTTTCGAATTCCTTGGGAAGGAATTCTTTCAGGACCGTGATCTTGCCCTTCTCCGCCTGCCCCGGCTTGATCTTCTTGGGCAGGGTCAACTTAAACATCTCCGACGGCATGTCGATCAGTTTGACTTCAAGCTCGACATCGGAAATATTCTTGATGGTAAAATCAAGTGAACTTCTCTCCTTTTCTCCGAATTGCGAAACATCAAATTTATAAGGTGAAATCACGATCGGAAAAGTGGAATCAGGGTTTGCAATAACATCGCATACAATCTGAACGTATTTTGCTTCAGTCCCTTCATTGGTCGTGATGCTGGGCCGTTTTGTCTGGCGATTGATATAATGACCGGTTGAAAAAATGATTTCCAGATCAGCGCTGTCACCGACAGCAAGCTCCATTTTGGACAGCGGAGCCTGAGTGCAGCCTCAGCCGGGGTTTACTTTAATAATTTTTAGGGAATCTGTTCCGGTGGAATGAAGCCAGAATTTGTGGCTTATCTTCGAATTCTGCGGCACAAAACCGAAATCGAAAATTGAATCGGGAAGCGAGAGTTTCGGTTCCGCCGTCGCAATTCCGGAAAATCCCCAAATAATGACAGCCATCAAAACAAAGGGAGTCAGTCTCTTCATATCTCCTCCAACAAACCTCAATATATTATCAAAAGATATCGTCTGGTTATCATTCTATCTATATACGGCCAATTTAACCAATTTTGGCACGGTGTCAATGAATATATATCAATTGCCCCGTCTATAAATCTTTCTAAAAACAGGTATAGAGAATCTCTTTACCAGAGATTCCTCGTTTATGAATTCAAAGGTAATATTGGTCTCAAACTCTTTATCCACACCATTCTTGTTCAGGGTCAATGTCCCGGATGCCACGCCCGAAGCGGGCACAAAAACCGGGAAATCAAGGTCAAAAAAATCCTTATCGGTGCGAATCAGCTTGAGCGGGATAGGGGAATCAGTATTATTCAAGATTTGAAAGGGATATTTCGTCTGCCCGGTTTCCCCGTATTGAGAGGCCGCTATTCGGATCGGTTTAACATAAATTGGCCGATATTTTTCCATATCCTGGACAACGAACGACGTCACCGGAATCAAATATGACCCGCGCCCGGCATTGGTGTAAATATGAGAAACCCGGATAATCTGACCGGAATAGTTGGCCGAGTAGAACGCCAATCTGGTAACAAGGCTATCTCCGGGGGGTAAGACTTTTTTATCCATAGGCAGACTGACGCAATCGCAAAAGGTATTGACACTGTCGATCACAAGCGGTTGATCTCCGATCGATTTCAGGGTGATCGTGCGATAGAATTTGGTCATGGTTGGCACAGCCCCAAAGTCCACCGTATCGACGTTGATCCAGGCCATAGGCTTGGCCTCGGATACAGCTATGGCCACCATTGTCAGCAGTATGTAAAATGCAAATGTCCTCATAACTTAACTACTATGCGGTTAATGATTTATATTGCCGGAATTAAGAATAGTTCCCATCAAAAGGCAACTATTTTTTTGCGCTTTTGGAGGATATCTTATTGATTTTTGTGGTGGTTATCAGTATTTTTGAGGAAATTACCAATAGGAACAGAAAACCTGCTCACACGCGGAATTCTTGGAAGTCGGCAAAGAAATTTAATCATTGGAGCATTTTATGGACCCAAAGAGTTATATGGATAACAATAAGCAGCAGAGGCTTAACGACTTATTTGAATTTTTAAAATTCCCCTCGGTTTCGGCCAAGAGCGAAAACAAAGGAGATATTCTTGCCTGCGCCAAATGGCTGGCCAAGCATATGAGCGACATCGGGCTGGAAACCAAAATTATGCCGACCGGCGGACATCCGATGGTATATGGAAGCCGGATTTCCTCACCGGACAAGCTGACGGTATTATACTATGGCCACTATGATGTCCAACCGCCGGAACCTCTGGAATTATGGAAAACCGCGCCTTTTAATCCCATAATCGAAAAAGGGTATATGATCGCCCGGGGGAGCACCGATGACAAGGGCCAGCTTTTTACTCATTTGAAGGCAATTGAAGCATATACCGCTACCGGCGCTGAACTTCCGATTAATCTCAAAATGATGATTGAAGGAGAAGAGGAATCTGGTTCGGCCAATCTGGAGCGATTTATAGAGCAGAATGCCAAATTACTCAAAGCCGACTTGGTTGTCATATCCGATACCGCCCAGTTTGGCCGCGGCTTGCCGGCGGTTACTTATGGTCTTCGCGGCATAGCGTTCGTTGAGGTTAAAATTACCGGGCCGAACCGTGACCTTCATTCCGGTTCCTTTGGCGGGTCAATCGCCAACCCCATAAATGTTCTGGCCAGGATTATCGCTTCCATGCATGACGATGACGGAAGGGTGACCATTCCCGGATTTTATAAAAATGTCTGCCCAATCAGTGCCTGGGAGAAGAAGCAAATAAAACGCCTGCCCTTCAAGAAGGAGGAATATCTGGCCAAGGTGGGGACAAAAGGACTCTGGGGCGAGAAAGGATACAGCACCATGGAGCGGATATGGAGCCGACCGACTCTGGATATCAATGGCGTTACCGGCGGCTATCAGGGCGAAGGGGGCAAGACCATTATACCTTCCTGGGCCTCCTGCAAAATAACCATGCGGCTGGTGCCCGATCAGGTGCCGGGCGATATTTGCGATAAAATTGAGAAGTATATCCGCAAGATTTGTCCCAAGACCGTAGAATGCGAAATAATCAAGCATGGCGGCGCTCCAGGCGTGGTTGTCCCGACCGATGGCCCCTGGCTTAAGGCAGCCGGCGCGGCGATCAAGAAGGGATTTGGCGTGGAACCGGTCTTTATTAAAGAAGGAGGCTCAATCCCGGTAGTGGGGACATTCAAACGAGTTCTGGGATTGGATACGCTTCTTCTGGGCTGGGGTCAGAATGATGACAATGCCCACTCGCCCAACGAGCGATTTGCCATATCGGATTTTGAGGGAGGGTGCTACAGCGCTCTGGCTCTCGTTGATGAGCTGGCCAGGGTCAGGAGATAACTATGGATCTGGGGATAAAGGGCAAAGTTGCCCTGGTGACCGGCGCCTCCGCCGGTTTGGGGTTAGCCGCGGCTACGGCACTTGCCGCCGAAGGGGCCAGAGTGGCGATCAATTCGCGCTCGATGGCGAATCTGGAAAAAGCGGCCGTTCAGCTTAAGGATAAAATCGGTTATAGTCCGACTATCGTGGCGGGCGACTTATCAATTGAAGGTGTCCCGGAAAAAATCGTGGATGAGGTCAAATCGAGGCTGGGGAAAATTGATATTCTGGTGGTCAATGCAGGCGGCCCGCCGCCGGGGAAATTTCTCCAGCATACCAAAGAGACTTGGCGCCAATCAGCCGAGCTGACCTTATTTTCCGCCATTAATCTGGTGCGAGTAGCGGTTCCGGACATGATTAATGCAAAGTGGGGGAGAATCATCTTTATCACTTCCGTTGCGGTCAAGCAGCCTATAGATAATCTAATTATCTCCAATACTCTCCGGGCCGGTGTGACCGGTTTTGCCAAATCGATTTCCAATGAGTTGGCGGCATCCGGAATAACCGTGAATACAGTCTGTCCCGGCTATACCGATACCGAACGGCTTAAGGTTCTGGCGGGAAATATCGCCTCGAGCTCGGGGAAAAGTATTGAAGAGGCATATCTGGGTTGGACCGGGAGCATACCAGTCGGCCGTGTGGGGAAACCGGAGGAGTTAGCCGCCCTGATCGCCTTTCTGGCTTCAGAAAAGGCCTCCTTCATATCCGGCACGGCAATTCCGGTTGATGGTGGTTATTATAAAGGATTGCTCTAAATTATATTTCTAACAAATTATTTAGCAATATGCTTACGGGTCAATAGGGGATGGCACTCAGGGATCGGTTGACAGGCATCAGGGATTGGCAAAGAGCCAATCAGTCGATGCCGTCGACCAGTTTTATTTTCCTGATCATTCTCATCCATCAATTGGCGGCCTCCTTTGCTTTTCCGATCGCGAAGTTGGGGCTCAACCAATTCGACCCCTTTTCTTATGCCTTTTTCCGTTTTATTATCTGTTCCGCACTTTATATTATCCTGCTTCTCATTAAACGGCAGAAAGAAAAAATCGTTTTCAAAGACAGAATCAAAATATTCATGCTTGGGTTATTCCTGATACCAATGAATCAGCTTCTTTTTCTGATTGGTCAGGCGAAAACGACCGCCAGCCACGGAAGCCTTCTTTTCGCCACCACTCCCATTGTGATTTATGTCATGGCCATTCTGTTCCTTAGAGAAAAATTGACCTTTCGCAGGTCTCTGGGAATACTGATAGCAATCATAGGTGTTTACACGATTTTGACCGGTGGAAAATTGCAGTTTGGAACCGAACATCTGGTAGGGGATTTGATTGTTCTGGCGGCTGTTATTGCCTGGGGAGCGGGAACAGTAATGGGGAAGCCCCTGGCGCAGAAATATGGAGCTTTGCGGACGACCGGTCTGGCGCTGGTATTCGGGTCTGCGGTATATTTCCCTTTTGGTATCATAAAGGCTCTTCAGGCAGATTATTCGGCGGTCACCTGGGTGGGTTGGTTTTCAATTCTCTATATGGGGATCATCATGTCAACCCTGGCTTATTTCATCTGGTATTGGGTGCTGAAGTATTTCGAGGCTTCGCGCATTGCGGTGGTTCAGAATATTCAGCCCATTATTGCCTCGGCCACGGCGGCGCTGGTTCTGGGCGAGCCGATTAGCCGGAATTTCATAATGGGAGGCATAATCGTCATGGCCGGTGTGCTGTTGACAGAAATTAAATAGATATCTTGAAAGTTTGGTTTTTTTGACGATTATTATCTGGTGAGCAGTAAAACTGAAAATTGGATATGTTATGAATGATATTAAAAGAAACGATGCCCAGGCCGAAACCTGGTCGATTTTTCGGATCATGTCGGAATTTGTAGACGGATTCGAGACGCTGCGGGCGCTGCATCCGGCAGTTTCCATTTTCGGCTCATCGGTTCTGACCGAGGAGTCTAAATATTACCAGTTGGCCCGACAGGTGGCACGCAAGCTGTCCGAGGCCGGCTTTGCCGTCATTACCGGGGGCGGCCCGGGAATTATGGAAGCTTCCAACCGGGGCGCCAGCGAGGGTTCCTCAAAGTCGGTCGGCCTGAATATAGAAATTCCTCATGAGCAGAAGCCGAACCGATATCAGGACATTTCAATCAGCTTCCGGTATTTTTTCGCGCGGAAGGTGATGTTTGTAAAATATGCCTCGGCCTTTGTCATCATGCCGGGCGGATTCGGAACGCTCGATGAGTTATTTGAAGCATTAACCCTGATACAGACCAAGAAAATTTTCGAATTTCCCGTGGTGCTGGTCGGTTCCGATTTCTGGGGCGGCCTGATTGATTGGATTGTCTCCAGCCCAATTCGCGCCGGGACTCTATCCAAAGAGGATCTCGGCATCTTCTCCCTGACCGATGATCCGGATGAAGTGCTGCGTATAATCAAGGAAGGGTATGAAAAGGTACGCCGCTCGCGCGCAATCTAGCCGGAGTGAATATTACGAAAAAGGCCGGGTCATCGGGACCCGGCCTTTTGCATTCGGTGAGATCAGGCCCGGAGATTATTTTCGGAGAAGGCCTGTTCTAGTTTGGGGTCGGTAAAGATACCATCTTTGCGGACCAGCTTGTTATCGAAGTACAATTCCCCGCCGCCGTAATCTTTTCTCTGGATCAGGACCAGATCCCAGTGTATGGCGGAGATATTGCCGTTGGGGGCTTCATCATAGCAGGAGCCGGGGGTTAAATGGATGGAACCGCGTATCTTTTCATCGAAAAGGGTGTCTTTCATCGGATGGAGAACAAAAGGATTGAGCCCGAGCGAGAATTCCCCGACATACCGGGCGTTTTCATCGGTATCGAGGATTTGATTCAGTTTATCTTCGAATGAAGCGGCGGTAGCTTTGATAATCTTGCCGTTCTTAAAGGTGAACGAGATGCCGTTATAGACAAAGCCTTCGTGAAGCGACGGCGTATTATACCGAATGGTACCGTTGACAGATTCTCTGACCGGCGCAGTATAGACCTCGCCATCGGGAATATTGCGCGTCCCGTCACATTTAACCACGCCGATTCCTTTGATGGAAAAGGTCAGGTCGGTGCCGGGGCTGACCAGACGTACATGATCGGTATTCTGCATCAACTCCACCAGCGGGCCCATCGCCCCGGACATTTTGGCATAGTTGAGATTACACACTTCAAAATAGAAATCCTCGAATTTTTCCTGGGAGGTTTCCGCCAGTTGCGCCATAGCATTGTTGGGATACCGCAGAACAACCCATCTGGTTTTCCTGACCCGCTGCTCCAGATGAACCGGTTTATAAAACAGCTTTTGATAGTTTTCCATCTGGGCCGCAGGAATATCCGAGAGGTCAAAGGGATTGTCGGATCCGCGCACGCCGATATAGGCGGCGGATTTCTTCATCATATCGAGATGGAAATCGGCCAGCTTCTTAAATTGCTCGGGGGTGGCGGTTTTCAGATATTGGCGCAAAAGCGATTCATCATTATAAAACCAAAATGGAACGCCGCCTTTTTCCGTAGCATAACGGATAATTTCTTTTCCCAATTCGCGGGCTTCACTCCCCTTGATTTCTAAATATAAAATCTCACCCGGTTTCAAAGCGACCGAATAGTCAACCAGATTTTTGGCCAGAATGATATTTCGATTATCTTTCATATCGAGGTTCCTTTCTACAAGTTCAATCAAAAATACGACATCCCGGTCTCATTGGCAAGGGGCGAAACAGGCATTCCCAAGCGGAGATTCTAACGAACTTTCTGCCGAGGCGGTTGTTAAGGAACCTGATGAGCGAAAACAGACGAAACAGGATTCATATTGGTACATCGGGGTACAGTTACAACGACTGGCTGGGGAATTTCTACCCGCAGTTCTGCTCCTCAAAGGATTTTCTGAGATTTTATTCCTCCGTTTTCAATACCGTTGAAATTGATTCCACTTTTTATCGGATTCCGACGGTTCAGACCGTTCAGCAATGGAAAAAAGTAACCCCTGATAATTTTATCTTTACGGCCAAATTTCCTCAGAGCGTGACCCATGAAGGGGCATTCAAATCACGTGTTGATACCGCACGGGTTTTTATGGATGTCATGGCCAACCTGGATGATAAGCTGGGGCCGCTGCTCATGCAGTTCCCTTACAGCTTTAACCCGGTTGAGCACTTTGACCTCTTGCGGGAACTGCTGCAAGTTGTTCCAGCGGATATTAAAGTTGCGGTGGAAGTCAGGAATAAAAAGTGGATCAGGCCGGAATTCTACCAACTTCTCTCGGGGAGAAAGATCGCCCTCTGTCTTCTCGACCATCCCTGGATGCCGAAGAAGACTGAATATACCGCCGATTTTTCCTATATCCGTTTTCTGGGCGACCGCAAGAGAATCGAGTCGGATTTCAGTTTCATTCGGTTTGATCGGGAAGAGGAACTGAAATGGTGGTCGGATTTGATTGAGGAATTTTCCCGGGAGCGGGGAGAAGTCTACGCTTATTTCAATAATCATTACAGCGGTCATTCGCCGACCACGGCCAGACGGTTGATTGAAATACTCCAGACAGTTGCCCAATAAGATCGCGAGTTCTCCGCTAATAACTGGCAACTAATTATATAATAATATCTTATGGAATGTTTATAATGTATCACTTTATGGCCAGGTCGATTTCCCTTGCCATAGTCTAAACATTTATCGTTCTTTCCTTACAATTGAAGGCCTGCAGAATAAGGAAACCGGAACATGCCTCAGAATAGAAATCATCAGTTTTTGTGCATCAATTTAGACCGCTATCAATTCGGCATTGAGGTCGGCAAGGTGAATGAAATCATCTGCCCGAAAGGATCCACGGAGCCCGGCAGGGGCGCCCTTTCATCGGAGAACAGGCTTTGCAATGAAGCTGCTGACTTCAAAATTGTCCGGCTCGATGAGTTGCTTCTTCAGCGGCGAGAGATATCCGCTCCTGAAGAGCGCCTTGTGGTTGTCGAATATGAGGGAGATAAAATCGGACTGGTGGTCGATGCGGCGCGCGAAATCCTGAGAGTATCTGATGAGCAGATAACTCCGGTTGGGCATGACAGCCGCGATCTCAACGCTGATTTTCTTGAGGCGGAAATTGTCGAAGATGAGAAGGTTATCTACATTATTTCAATGGAGAGACTGCTCCAGGAAATAAAAGTAGGCTGATTCTCGCCGGCAGTGTCGGCCGCTATTCTTTTCTCAGGCGCTCGATATCTTCCTTTTTCCCCAATATCAGCAGAATATCGCTGTCCTTGAATTTGTAATCGGGGGAAGGGACAAAAATAAGCTTATCCGGAATAATTTCCTTAATAGCCAACAGTTGAACGTTGTACTTACTCCGCAATTCCACTTCGGCCAGACTCTTGCCCAGCATCTTATCGCCCGGAGAGATCTCGGCCACGATATATTCCTTGGAGAGCGGAACGAAATCAATCATGTTGGGCGTGGCCAAGGATTTGGCGCTCTTTATGGCCATCTCTTTTTCGGGGATAATGACCTTATCGGCGCCGATTCTCTCGAGAACCCGGGCATGTTCCTCGGATATCGCTTTGGCAACGACATTGGGGCAACCCAATTCCTTCAGGAACATGGTGACCAGAATCGAATATTGAATGTTATCTCCGGTGGAGACAATCACCGCTTCGGTATCACCCAGGCCAAGCTTTTTGAGAAGCTCGATATCCGTGGCATCCCCGACCACCGCCGTATCCACGAATTCCGAGACTTTCTGAACTCTGGCAGGATTTATATCAATGGCTATTACCTCTGTCTTTTCCTCCGCCAGAGTACGGGCGATATAGTAACCAAAGTTGCCGAGACCAATTACACCGAATCTTCTCATAATTATTATCCTATCATAATGCTTTCTTCAGCATAGATCATTTCTTTTTTTCCTTTAGGCGAGGCGAGGCCGTGCGCTATGGTCAGGACACCCACTTTGCCCAGAATCATGGTAACCATTATGATAATTTTCCCCATTGCCGTAAGATAGGGGGTCAATCCCAGGGACAGCCCGACCGTGCCCAATGCGGAGACGACCTCGAATATGGCCAGTTTAAAAATATCGGGCGATAAATTGGGAGTCTCCCGATGGAATATAATCACGCCGAAAGAGGCAACCACCACCACCAGGATTCCCAGAATGAAAACGCTGACAGCCCGCCCGACATCCATTTGAGGGACGGTCCGCTTGAATAAAGAGACCCGCGTTTTCCCAAAAAGACGCGATACGGCCAGCGAGACCACCAGCAGGAAAGAGGTTGTCTTGATACCGCCGCCGGTCGAGCCGGGCGAAGCCCCGATGAACATGAGAACGATGAGGATGATGACCGAAGCGTTGGGGAGCTTTTCCATGAAAACAGTATTGAAGCCGGCGGTACGGGCCGTAACAGATTGAAATATGGAATCGAGGAAATTGGCCCCTCCAAAGGCATAAATACCCAGAGTACCCCCGAGAATAAGAGAAAGTGTCACCAGTATTACCGAACGGGCATGTATCGATGTTCTCTTTGCAAAAAGCCGGAATCTTTTCTGCGTTAGTTCTATCATGACGAAATAACCCAGGCCACCGAAAACTATAAGCAGCATTATCGGCACGACGACCGCCAGATTGGAGGAATAGTCAATCAGGTTTTTGGAAAAGAGGGAAAAGCCGGCGTTATTGAAGGCGGAGACGGAATGGAAAATCGCCTGCCAGGCCGCATCAACCGGACCGGCATGGCGGAGAAACCCGACTGTCATGACTATAGCACCGCTCAGTTCGATAATAAGAGTGAAAATGAAGATTCTCTTTAGAAGGTAAAAGGTATCCTGAAAGTGGCCGACCGCCACCGATTCCTGGAAAAAGAGTCTCTCGCCCGCAGAAATCCTTCTCCCTGCCGAAATGAAGATAATAGTGGCAATGGTCATGATTCCCAGCCCCCCCAGTTGAATCAGGGACATGATGGTCAAGTGTCCCCAGGAAGTCCAGACAAGGGCGGTGTCGACCGTGGTGAGACCGGTGACACAAACGGCCGAAGCGGAAACAAAATAGCAGTCAAGAAAGGAGACGGGCTGTTTCTGGCAGAAAGGGAGTTTCAAAACGAAAGCGCCCAAGGTAATCAATACAACATACCCAAAAAGCATGAGTAGGCCGGGCCGCAGGGTCATCAGCTTGATAAGAAGCTTTTTCATGAGTTTTAAATCAAAGAATTTGTAATAATGAAGACTTCTAAGAACGGCAGGCCGGAACTCAATGTGCTTTATTTGGAAATAGGACGGGGGCACCCCTTTTATCTGGATGGTGTTGTCAAACTACTTGAAACTGATTATTCGGAACAGGTTGCATTTTCTGTCCATGATGCCCATTCTCTATCGCGGGGCGTCAGCCGGCTGCTGTGGGCAGAAGTGGAATATTTTTATCGTGCGGGAAGCCATGGAGGGGTGGCGGCCATCTTTTACGAAAAGGCCAGAAAAGGAAGAAGCCCCGACAAATATGGTTTTCCGGAACGGATTCTGGCCCGACATATTCGTAAATGGGTGCAGGAGAATCCGCATCCGACCCTCGTATCACATCCGCTCTTGGTCCCGATGATTTCCGATCAGGTGTCGGTGTTTTATCAACATGGCGAAATTGCCGCTCCCAGAGTGTCGGCGGTGACAGGCGCCGAAGTCATATTCGTACCTCTTGAAGAGACCAAAGCACAATTAAGCGAAATGGGTATTCCCGACGCCAGGCTTTTTGTCTCCGGTCTGTGCATTGAGCCGTTTCTGGCGGCTGGAGCTGCAAACATGTATGAGAAGCGGTTGGCACGCCTGCAGGGGAAAGCACCCCTGGTCGGGGGTTTCTTTTCGTCGGGGGCGGAGCCTCCCGGCCATGTCAGGAAACTGGTTCTGGCCGCAAAATCGATGGCCGCGGCAGGACAGAAAGCGGTGGTCTTCTGCCGCAAAGGGGGGCGGTTGCAGCGGGCTATGGAACGTGAAGTGGCGGTTGTCAGGCATTCTCCGCAGGATTCACCGGAGGATTCGGAGAGGAAAATCGCGGAGCATAATATCATGGTAGCGGCTTATGAAAATCGCTCTGAAGAAGATGCCTGGACTTTAAGATTGTTCGGATATCTCGATTATTTTGTTGCCCCGCCGCATGAGCGAACGAATTGGGCGGTTGGTTTGGGGCTGCCGATGTTTATACTGCATCCTCTGATAGGACCTTTCGCGCCTCTCAACCGCAATTTTCTTATGGAAAGGAAAGTCGCTCTGGACATTTCTGATGAAAGGGGAGCCGAAAACCTTGCCGGCATAATTCAGAGACTTCGGAA
>JAPLUR010000062.1 GCA_026397505.1 Candidatus Zixiibacteriota bacterium | reverse complement strand
ACTTCCGAAAGCGCAAAGACTATGTTTCTCCTGCTAAAATCTAACTCGTTATACGACATTAGGTGTCTCCTTTTGAATCAGCTTGTAAATCTTAAGGATACACCTCTTGTCGTTTTTACACACTTATAAAGATATTACCCCTACCATGAGTCGGAAAAATTGATTCTACATTTTTCTTTTCCACTTGGTAGCAGAGGGAGTATCCTCAAGGATTATTCCCATCTCCAGCAACCGGCTGCGGATTTTATCCGCTCCGGCGAAATCGCGCCTTTTCTTCGCCTCAGTGCGCTCGGAAATAAGCGCTTCGATATGACTGTCAATGCCGGTACCTTTAAGGATAAGAAAATTCAAGACCGAATCAATCCGCTGCAAGGCGGCCAGAGCGCGGTCGCGCTCCTCAATAGAGAGCTTATTTTCCGCTTTGAGACGGTTAATATCACGGATAAAATCGAATACTTCTCCCAATGCAGCCGAAATATTCAGGTCATCATCAAGTGCTTCCTCAAATCCCGCAAGCACCTTCTTAATGATCGCCCCGGCCTCGCCCGCCGACTCGCCCCCGCCATAATCACGCAGGTTATTGTAGAAATCATTATATCGTTCCAGACCATTTTTAGCCGCCACCAGACCCTCGAAAGTGAAATTCAATTGCTGACGGTAATGGGTGGCGATCAGAACAACCCGGACCGCAACCGCCGGATTACCCTTTTCCAGAATATCACGCAAGGTATAGTAATTATTCAGCGACTTTGACATTTTCCGGCCGTCGACAATCAAATGCTCGCAGTGAAGCCAGTAATTCACAAACTTCTTCCCGTTGGCTCCCTCGGATTGGGCGATTTCATTCTCATGATGCGGAAACATATTATCGACACCGCCGGTATGTATATCAAATGTCTCGCCAAGATACTTCATCGACATAACCGAGCACTCGAGATGCCATCCCGGGCGTCCTTTCCCCAGTTCCGTTTCCCAGAAAACATCGCCATCCTTCTCATCCCAGGCCTTCCAGAGGGCAAAATCGGATACTGATTCTTTCTCATACTCATCGCTGGCGACACGCGCGCCCGCTTTCAGGCTGGAAAGGTCAAGGTGAGAAAGTTTGCCGTATTCGGGGAATTTGGAGATCGGGAAATAGTAATTTCCCCCTATCTCATAGGCCAGTCCGTTGGTTATCAATTTCTTGACCAACGCGACCATTTCCTCGACATGCTTTGTAGCCTCAGGATAGTGTTCCGCCCGCTCGATCCCAAGCGCATCTATGTCATCAAAAAAGGCTTTCTTATAAGGAGCGGTATATTCATTTAAAGTGAGACCTTTTTCCATGCAGCCTTTGATGGTTTTGTCATCGATATCGGTTAAATTCATCACCTGGGTCACCCGATATCCTTTGAATTTGAGATATCGCCGCAATAGATCCTCGAAAGTATAGGCGCGGTAGTTGCCGATATGGGCAAAATTGTAGACCGTAGGCCCGCAGGTATACATCCGGACATGTCCTTCCTCAAGAGGCCGGAATTCCTCGACCGTTCGCGTCAGAGTATTGAAGAATCGTAAAGTCATATCAACCTGCTTATACAGCCGTCAGGGAATCGACGGTCTTCCGGTTCAATTTCTTGATTAGCGCGGCAATCAATTTCACCGTGTTGTCGTAATCGCCCCGGTACATAATGCTGTTATGGGAATGGACATACCTCACCGGAACGCCGATGCAGATGGAGGGAACCCCGGAGCGGCTCTTATGAATCTCCCGACCGTCGGTTGCACCTCTTTCCATGGAAGTCAGATGGAAGGGAATTTTGTTTTCCTCGGCCGTTTTGATGACCAGATGGCGAAGTCTCTGATTGGGAATCATGCCGGCGTCATAAATAAGAATGGCCGGCCCGTTGCCGAGTCTTTCCGCCTTGCTGTATCCATCAGGCGGCATATCCTGGGCAATGCCGACATCGGCGATAATGGCCACATCGGGATCGACCTGATAGGCAACCGTCATGGCGCCTCGGGTTCCGACCTCCTCCTGAACCGTGCCGATACCAAAAATAGTATTAGGATGCGCCATCTTCTTGAAATAGCGGATGACATCGACCACCAGAGCGCAAGAGGCACGATTATCAAAGGCCTTAGCCATATAAATCTGCGGATTGTTCATAATAGTAAATTTCGAATCCGGAACAATCGGGTCGCCTACCCTGACTCCCAGCTTCTTGGTAATATCATATTTCTGCATGCCGCCGACATCGATATACATATCGGAAATTTCCAGCACCTTTTCCCTGTCCTTCTGCTGAAGCAAATGAGGCGGCCGCGAGCCTACCACGCCCAGAACCGGCCCTTTAGATGTGATAACCCAGAACCGCTGTCCCAGCGTTACATGCCCCCACCATCCTCCGAGCGATAGGAATTTGATAAATCCCTCTTTGGTTATCTCCTTGACCATGAATCCGATTTCATCGAGATGCCCCGCCAGAAGCACACGCGGGGTTTCGGCGCTGCCCGCCTTCTTCCCTATCACCGAGCCGAGCTTGTCATATTTGACCTCGGCAAATCCTCTCAAATAGCGAACCATTACTTCTGCAGCACCGGACTCAAAGCCGGAGACGCCATTGGCATCTGTGATTTCTTTCAACAAGGTTTCTGTACTGTCCAAAGCAAAACTCCCTTATCTTCCCAATTCTATAATTAGCCTAATTTACTCATAAGAGACCCGATCGTCAATTCAATCCTGAATATAATGGAGCAATTCCGAAAGGGTTTTCAGAACAATAAGACCCGACGGCATCGGGTCCGGGTAATCGCGGCCCTCGCGAAACTTTATCATCGCCTGCAAGCCAACCGCCCGGGGCCCAATATAATCTTCAATATATCGGTCTCCGACAAAAAGGATATTTCCCGTCGGCAACTCAAGTAACTCAATCCCCTTAAGGTAAATCGAGGCGTGAGGTTTGCGAAAACCGAAAGAAGACGAGAAAATCGTGAAATCGAAAAAGCCCTGAAGGCCAAATCGTTCTAATTCCCGCTGATGGTAATTTTCCGGGAAAATAGTATTGGAAATTAATCCCAGCTTTTTCCCTTGTTTCCTGAGTTCGGCGAGCACGGGAAGGGTATCCTCAAATATGGTCAGTTGCTCGGCCACCGATTGATAATATGCTTCAAAGAATTCTGCCGCCAAACCGGGGCCGCCATCGAGTCCGTCCGTTTGAAGCAGCTCTTTTATGGCATCAGTTACTACCCACTCCTGAAGAGAAATGCCCGCTCTGTCCCGAAAATGACTGCGGATGTTCAGATAGTTATCGGTAAAATTCTCCAGCGGCGAAACAGGATAATTCTCTTTTCTGAGGAATTGATAGCCCGCGTTCAGGCAAAGTAAATGCAATTCCGGCCAGGGGATATTTTCATTTTCTATAAGGGTGGAGCCAAGGTCGAAAAGTATCCCGTCGATTTTCATTTTCAATCAACCCTCATTTCCTAAGGGCCGCACGGCAGATTCTTTCGACCAATTGGTCAAAGCTGATACCTGCTTCTTTGGCCGCCATAGGAGCCAGCGAAAGCTCGGTCATCCCCGGCAGGGTATTGACTTCCAGAAAGTAGGGGTGGTTCGTTTCATCAAGAATAAAATCTGCCCGGGTCAGGCCGCTGCAGCCAATCACTTCGCAGGCGCGAGCAGCCAAAAATTGTATCTCGGAGGTAATTTCATCCGGTATCACCGCCGGGCAGATATACTGCGATTTCCCCCTCGTATATTTGCACTGGTAATCATACAATTCATTGGTCGGGATTATTTCTACCAGAGGCAGGGACATCCCATCCAGAACCGCAGCCGTTATCTCGCGCCCCTTGATATACTCCTCTATAAGCACTTCGCGGGAGACGGCAAATGCTTTCGCCAGGGCTTCGGGAAGGCCCGATTCCTGTTTGACCAGGGTCAACCCCACCGTAGAGCCGGAATCATTCGGCTTGACGATTAATGGAAATTTGAATTTTGAAATGATCTTAGATATGCAAGCCTCAAACCGGTCATCAGGCGGAATTTTTAGGAGTAACCAGCCGGGCGTGGGAAAATTTTCATACCGCAGAAGATTTTTGGCAAAGGCCTTATTCATCGCCACCGCCGAGGTGAGCACACCGGATCCGGTATATTTTTTCTTGGCCAGCTCCAGAAGGGCCTGGATAGTGCCATCCTCGCCGGTTCCGCCATGCAGGGCAAGAAAAACCAGATCGATATCTCTGTATTCGACGGCATGGAGCGACTGAGTCAGCGCGAAACTGCCGGCCTGTTTGAGAGCAATTTTGGATGAGGATTCATTATTTTTTTCATACAGGTAGCGCCCCTCGTGATTCAGCAGCGACTTTCCTGAAGCAGAATCGATGACGTGGGTTTCGTGGCCGAGCCTGATTAGTGATTCGGTAATGGCTTCGGCCGAGGCCAGGGAGACATCCCTCTCCTCCGACAATCCTCCGGCCAGGACAAGGATCTTTAATCTATTTTTTTCCATTTCTTCTCATTTTCAGTAGCTTCACGATTATAAATGCGGCAACCAATATTATTATTATGGGCCAGACGATCCTCTCATATAAATGAAAATAATAAGCAATTGTCTCGAATTTGACGAAAAAAATGTAACTGCTGAAAAGAAGTATGCTGTTGAAGAGCCAGAAGGAAATCGAAGTGAAAAGGCACATTCTGGCAGGATTGTATCGCCCTATCCCGGCTACTAATCCTATAAGTGCCCGGCCGCCGACAACGAAGCGGTTGAAGATGAGCAACGGGGCACCTTTTCTGGCAAACCAAGCCTCCAGCCTCAGTATATCATTGGCCGAAAAGAAAGAGTAGTTTTTCTTCAGGAAAAATTCTCGGCCATAATTCGCCCCGAAATAATAAATGGCCATCATCGAACAGATGCCACCCAGGTAAATAACCAAAAAAACCAGGATAATATTTAATCGCCCGGCAGCGGAAAGAGCCCCCCCCGCCAATGTAAACATGTCGCCCGGGAAAGGGGGAACGATGTTTTCAATGAAGGCTGCCGCAAATAGGGCCAGGTAAATCCAGAACGGCCCATAGATAAAAAGCCGGTCCAGAAAACTATTTATCAGGTGTAGTGAGTGCTCCATTATTTCTATAAAGAAGTGCGGTTGCAATGGCCGCGATTCCCTCTCCCCGGCCGACAAATCCCATTTTCTCATTGGAGGTCGCTTTAATGGAAATCTCATCCTCCAGTGTGACCAGTATCCTGGCAATCTTCCCTCGCATGATCGGAATATGGGGAGCGAGCCGCGGTTTCTCGGCATTGACAACGACATCCACATTGCCGACTTGATACCCCTTTTTGACAATCATCCTGAAAACCTCGGCCAGAATTTTGGTCGATGCCATATCCTTGAATTTCGGGTCGGAATTGGGAAAATGCATACCAATATCTCCCAACCCGGCGGCCCCCAAGAGTGAATCGGCAATGGCGTGGAGCAGGACATCGGCATCGCTATGTCCCAGCAGACCGCGTTCATGCGGAATGATCACACCTCCCAAAACTAACGGGCGGCCCACTATCAGCTCATGGACATCGTAGCCGATTCCTATCCTAATTCCCGGATTCATACTCCTCCTCCAGAAAATATCTGGCCATCGCCAAATCATCTTCGGTGGTTACTTTCAGATTCGGCTTTTCGGGAATAACCACTTTGACTTTGAATCCCAGAATTTCGACCAGATAAGCATCATCGGTGGCTGTTTTTGGGCCGGAGGGATTATTATGGGCCGTATTTATCAGGTCATATTGGAATACCTGGGGTGTTTCTGCGAGAAACAAGCGGGCGCGGTCAAGGGTCGAAATTATAAATTCCCCTTCGACTCGTTTAACCGTGTCCGAAATGGGACGAGCCAGTATGGCCGCGCGATCTCTCTGCGCCACCTCAATCACCCGGTCGACATCACCATGATAGACCAGCGGGCGAGCGCCGTCATGGATGGCCACATAGCCGGTCGAATAAGGAATCGATTTCAATCCGATTGAGACCGATTCGGTGCGATTCTCGCCGCCGACAACAATCTTGGTTACTTTCTGGAATGGATAGGGATTGACCACCCTCTCGTTGGCATACAGCAGGAAATCTTCCGGAACCACGACGACAATTTCATCAACCTTCTCGGCCCGTTCAAATTGCATGATGGTCCATGAGAGCAGCGGCCGATCCAGAAGGTTGCGGAACTGCTTGGGGATATCAGCCCCAAAACGAATTCCTCTTCCGCCGGCCACAATCAATGCCACCGTTTTCATGGCAGAAATATATCTCATTGATAATTGATAGGAAACAACTATTTTGCCGGGCAAAACTAGAGAATCAGCATACAGTCGCCATAGCTGTAGAAGCGATATTTTTCCAGAACAGCCGTCTCATATGCCGCCAGGATCATCTCGCGTCCGGCAAAAGCGGAGACAAGAATAAGTAATGATGATTTGGGGAGATGGAAATTTGTAATCATATGGTCCACGATCCGGAAATCATGTCCCGGTTTTATATAAAGATTAATATAGCCAAGATAGGGCTGAATTTGACCGTCAATGATCTCCGCCGACTCAAGAGTGCGAACTGAAGTAGTCCCGACCGCGAAAATCTTTCCCCCTTTGGTTCTTATCTTCTTTATGGCGTTGGCCGATGATTTTGAAATCTCGGCATATTCCGGGTCAATAGTGTGTTCCTCAATATTGTCCGTCTTTATGCTCTTGAATGTGCCATACCCGACATGAAGAGTGACCGGGATAATCTTGACCCCCCTGGCCGCAATTTTCTCCAGTATCTTTTCGGTGAAATGCAGACCGGCGGTCGGAGCGGCCACGGCCCTCGCTTTTCGGTCGTCGGCATAGACTGTCTGATAGCGTGTCTCATCGCTCTTCTGATCCGGGCGGTGGATATATATCGGCAGCGGCACGTGCCCCAGAGAAGCGATCAACCGCAGCGCCTCGGTCTTGGATTTGAATTTTATGATGGTCTTCCCGTCCGGGAGTTTCTTTATGACTTTAACCGTTCCTTCCCCGTCAAGCAAAAGTGTTTCATTCTCTTTGACTCTCCGAGTTGGATGTGTCAGCACCTGCCAGCAATTTGTCCCTTCATATTTGATTTCTTCCAAAAGGAATAGTTCCACCTTGCCCCCGGTCGGTCGACGCGCAAAAAGCCTTGCTTTGAAGACCTTGGTATTGTTAATGACCAGCCCGTCACCCGGGTTGAGGTAATCAATAATGGCAGGGAATTTCTTGTGAACCGTGTCTCCGGTCGCGCGGTCAAGAACCATCAGTTTGGAACTATCCCGTCGCCGAGCCGGCTGATAAGCAATATGAGCCTCGGGAAGATTATAATCAAATAAGGAAATGTTCATGGTCATATGAATAAGTCATAAGTTCGCGATAAGATGGCAAATAATCGCCGGAAGTCAAGCTGATTCCTTCGGTGCGCCCCCATTCAGACCGCTATCCACTGATTGAATGGATATTAGGGCGAGACCGTCCATCGGGAAAAAAGAAATGGCCGGAGGATTCCGGCCAATATTGTCCCCTCTGAATTTTCAGAAATTTCAAGTCGCCGCAATGGCTATAAAGGTCTCGGCTTTCATGTATTCCTCGACCAGAAGCGCCTTTAAAGCCTCAATTTCCGATTCATCCATAGCAAAGAAATTCAGCACCGCTTGACTGAGATGGGCAGGGGTTCTTTCCAGGATATCAACAGAAAAAGTCTGAAGGGCCAAATAATCGGCCAGATTTATCAAATAAGCAAAATCATCGCTGGAATTAGTCAATTGCGGATTGTGGTGATATCCAATCGTATCGGCCATCCGGGACGGAAGTTTCCAATTGATCGCCAGTTGACGTCCCAGTTGTGCGTGCGTAAACCCCAAAACCGCCACTTCGGCTTCCGTGTCGGGAATGGCCGGATGTTCCTGCAGGTATTCATTAATGGCCTTCAATTCTTTCGGCATGAAACAACAGAAAACCATCTTGCCGATATCGTGCACCAATCCCGAGGAAAAAGCCGGGTCGGGATTAAATATCTTTCCCTTGGGCAATCTCTGGGCGATGATACGTGAAGCAAAGGCCGCGGCCAGCGAGTGCCTCCAGAAACTCTCGTGGTACTCCTTATTCCCCTCATTGGCTTTGAACATATTAAGAACCGAGGCCGAAAGCACCAGATTTTTCACTGCTTCCAGACCAATTATCATAACGGCGTGCTTGACCGAATCAATTTCTCGGGAGAGTCCATAGAATGCGGAGTTAGTGAGCTTCAGGACTTTCACCGACATGGCCGGGTCTTCCGCCAATATGGCGGCAACATCACCCATGGAAGCATCCGGGTCGCTCATTACTTTCTGAATCTGCTCAAAAACGATCGGCGGCGTGGGAAGGTTTCTTATATTGCCGATTATCTGTCTCAGCCTGTTTTCCAGTGAAGCTGCTGTCGTTACCGTCATATCTCAACCTTATCAAGCGAATCCTGTTCTTTACTATTGAGTTGCCCTATCTTGCGCGGGCCGGTCATGGTCACCTGTCTTTTCATCACCCGAGAGACCATCCTTTTCGATATTTCCCGTGTCATCCGGATTTGGTTCCATATTTGCCTCAGGTATGGTTTCCGTGAACTCTTCCCTTTCCGACATCATCTCCGCCATTTTCTCTATAATATCCGGTCGATTGTAAAAGCCGTTCTCGACTCTTCTTCTGACTGCCCTGAGCTTCTCCAGACGCGCGCTCTCGGCTTCAGAGATTCCTTTGTCTTCAACCTTACCGCCTCCCAGCCTCCGAGCCTCCTCCGAAATGGCAAGTTTGTCCCGCTCTTCGCTGTTGTCCGTTACTTGTCCGGGCGCGGTTTCATGAGATTCCGGTTTTTTCCCGGGCAGAGAACTATCTTTATTCAGGGGTCCTATTTCCACAATGCACCTCTTTGCATCCTATTCATGGCGAAATAAATCAGTCCTGCAATTAACTGATTAGTTCTTGCCGTCGACAAACAGCGGCGCTGTTTCCGTCTCGCGCATATAACGCAGAATCTTATGGCTGTTTTGCAGCTCTTTCAGCTCGTTCTTAATGCGATCGTGCCGAGTCTTAAGGTACTCTTCATTCTCCTTCACCAGACTGATATTCTTTTTGACCAGAGTCATGATGCTGTTGATTAGCTTCTTGACTTCCGGTGAAGATGCCGCAATCTGAAATAACTTGGGATTCTTATCTTTCAATTCGGCGATTTTAGTCTCGGACTGCTGAATCCGCTGATGGCATCGTTCCATCTCGGTGAATAGTTCCAGAAGCTTGTCATCCCGCTCAAATTTGACCATATCCTTCTGTTTGTCAATGAGGATATAGAGCGATTGATAAAAGGAATACTCTTCCTTGAGAACAAAGATGAGTTCCCGTTCCAACTGTGTGATCTGATTAAATTCCATATCAGACGCCTCTTATATTGACATTGATATATTCTTCACATTTGCCGCCTCCCTGCCCGATTCCCCCACCGGATCGTTCTTGCCTTTTACATCCTGGGCCAGTTGCACCCACCCCTCCCGAATGTTCTGCAGGATCTGGACCGAATCGGTTATTTTCGTCAGGTCTTTGGTCGCCTGAACGAAATTTATCTGTTCCACGATGAAGGCATAAAGCTTGGCCAGATTTTCGGCAATATCACCGCCCCGATCCTTATCAAGAGTAGTATAAAGGTGGACAATAAATTTCTTTGCCTTTTCCATCGCCTCATATCCGGATTCATAATCCTGCGCCTTGTAATTTTCGACAGCGTTGTTCATGCTGCCGATGGCACCGTCATAGACTTTGACGACCAGTTCAGGGCCCGATTTCCCGAGAATATCGGCCGCCTGATAATTTTGTAGTTTTTCGTTCATGACTACCCTGATGTTGATTGTTGAAGGTTGCTGCTCAGACTCGCCAGCTGTGTTGTAAGGAAACTACCCTCCGACTGATAGCGCGAAAGAGCCTCTTCCATCGCGTTAAATTGCTGAAGAAGATCCTCCCGCCTCGCCTCCAGGCGCTTATCATAATCGGATATCTGTTTGGTTAGATTTTCAATCTGATTGTTCAGAGCCGTGGTTCGGCGCGCCACCGACCCATCAATGCTCTTGGTGATATTGTCAAGATTCTTATCGATTCTCGACCCCAGCCCTCTGATAATCGAAATCGTCCCCTCCGCTCCATTTATCAGTTCACGGCCGGAAAGGGTGACTTTCAGCTTCAAACCCTCGGTCGTCCGATTACCCTCTTTGCCGCTCAATATTTGCCCCGCACCTGTGGCCGCCTCCCCATTAATCGTCCCTGCCACATCCACCCCGGTTTGTCCGGTTCCGGCCAGAAGGCCCAGAATTCCATAGGCGCCATTGGTGATTGAGGTCACCATTTCTACTCGGGAACTCGAGCCATAACTGCCGCCCGTGAACTTAAGATATCCGGTGCTGCCTAAATCGACCCACTCCACGCTCACTCCCCGGGTACCGATCTTGGAATCGGCAGAGATCTTGGACTGAATCTCCCCGGCCAGATCCGCCCCCGACTGATAGACGCGGGCGGAAAGAGCAATATCGTTGGAAACGACTCCGTCGATTTTTAATTTGATGATATTGTTGCCGGCATTAAAAGTAATTGGTGTCACCGCCGGATCCGCAATGACCGCTCCCTGGTAGTATGCTTTGGTGGCGGCCTGAGTGATATTCACATCATAGTCTTTCCCGGCTGCAGTCTTCGCGCCCGCCGAAAGAAACTCAATGTAGGGCGACGAAGACGATCCGGAATCGATAAAGAGATTCTTGAAAGCGGTGAAATCATTCTTTATGGCATCGGTCAGTTTGGCCGAGTTGCTCAGCGATAACCGGCCGCTGGCATTGGAACGGATGCCCAATGCAGCCAGCATTTTTATCTGATCCTGAATATCGCTTATCGGCGATGTTGTCGCGGAACGGAGTGTCGATTGCATCACCTGCAAAGAGAAATCCGAGAAAAGAACGCCCGATTCCTTGGTGTCTTTGTTATAAGTAAACTGATCGTCGATAAATTTCATCGCATCGTTATATCTGTCGATAAAATCGGTCAGCATCTGTTTTATTGCCGGCACATCGATATCTGTCTTGATCGTCACCAATGTGCCCGGATCGCTGACTTTTTTGACGGTCAACTGCAAACCGGGGATCAAATCATCGAAGCGGTTGGTGGCGGAATTAATGGTGATAGCGGAACCTTCACCGGTACCATCCGCCCCAATCGCCACCCGCGCGTCACTGGCCGCTTGCAGAAGAGGAGCAAAAGTGCCCACTTGAAAGGTATCGCCCGCGGTCAGAGTGCCGGCCGAAAAGGTGAGTTTTAAACCGTCGGCCCCAGGGCCATTCAATTCGTACTCGGTATCGGATTGCGTCACCAGAATGGAGCCGGAATTGGTGCCGTCAGTCCAATTTATTGTCACATTATTCGACCCGATCGTCTGGATTCCGGTTCCGGCAACCGTGAAAGTATAATTCTTATTCTTCGTCCCGTTGTAAAGAGCAGTGGCTCCCAGTGAAACATTTGAAGTGGAACCGGCGGAGAACGATAGCTCCTCCGGATTATCGAAAGAGCGGCCGACCAGATCGATTGTTTCGCCGCCCGTAAGAGAGGATTCGAAATTTATCTTTTGGGCCGCACCCGTTGCGTCGGCGGTTAATAGCAGACGATAGGGTTTAGAGGATGAACCGTCATTAATAATCGAAGCCGTGACACCGATATGAGCGTTGTTTATGGCTCCCTTAATTCCCAGAAGACTATTTTTCCCGGCATCAATATTCAATGTCGTCAAACCGGCGTTGCCCACGGAAATGCGAATGGTACCGGTTCCCATATCCGTGGCCGAGGCACTATCGAAACCCTGGCTGGCCACCTGATGATTGCCGGCCAGAGACAGCACCCTCAGGCTGTATGCTCCCGAGCCGATCTGCCCCTCCGCCACCGCCGATAGAACGGTATCATCGGAGACCTCGACGGTCGATTTATCGAAAGAGGCCTCTTTCATCAGAAGCACAGAACTGCTTTTCAGCGCCAGGAATTTTGCCAGGACCGCTTGATAGGCAGCCACCTGCTGCGTTTTCAAAGTCTTGTCATTCTCAAGATAAACGACCGGCGTCCTTTCGGACTTGATTATGGCATCGACGATGGAATTTATGTCGAGATTAGACGCAAGTCCCTGTATTGACTGGGAACCGGGCATTTGGCCTCCTATGGTTTAGCGTCATGTCCTGTTTTCAATTACACATTCCCGGCTTTTGCGGCCCGCCGAAACAGGCAACCTCGGCCGAGTACCACTTTTGCACAGGTTATTATTTACTAATAATCTTATCGGAATAATTTCGGATAAATTCAGCCCGCAAGGCCATAATCATGAAGGAATTAAACGCTGTAGAGAGCCTGGAAATCTGATAAAAGAACTGGTGGGAGGAAAATTTCCCCCCACCAGTTTAAAGGAATTAACCACCAAACAGGGACAGGATGACCTTTGGAATCTGATTGGCCTGAGCCAGCATCGAAGTGCCGGCCTGCAGCAGAATCTGATTCTTCACGAATTCCGACATTTCTTTCGCCATGTCGGTATCGCGAATATTGGACTCCGAAGAGGCCAGGTTCTGAGACGCGATGCGAAGGTTACGAAGGTTCGATTCCAGAGTATTCTTGGTGAAACTACCCAGAGTTCCTCTGGTCGTGGAAACCTCGTCGATGGCAGCGTCGATGAGCGACTGCGCATCCTGAGCACCCTGCACTGTGGTCACGTTGATCTGAGCCAGCGAAGTGAACATGTTACCGGACCAGCCGCGTCCCAGTGAGGAAGCAGCCATATTCGGCAAACCGATCTTAGCCGTCTGCCCGACATTGGCGCCAATCTGGAAGACCAGCGACTGGTCGGTATTGTTGATAGTCTCGGTCCCGCCATTGGAGGTGAGGCCAAGATTGAATTTAACAGACTGGCTGCGATCGGCGTTGAAAACGACTGTGTTTTCGCCGGCCGTTAAAGCCGTGGCGGGGCCGCCGTCCAGACGGACGTCGAACCGGGCCGCGGAAACATCAAGCAACAGGTTGCCGACATTGACACCATTGGCGGCGGTGGCGACGGTGAAACCAAACGTCCCGCGGCCGGTAGCGCCGTCGGCCTTGTTGGCGATAGTGACGTTTCTGGTGGAAGCATAGTTGACCGAAGTAATAGCAGTAGTGTAATTGTCAAAACTCACCAGAGCGTCGGTACCGGTGTTAGCAATCGAATCGGGCGTCAACTGGAGAATGTTCCAGGCTTCGCCAGTGCCCGTTCCGGTACTGTTTACCTGAACGCTATAGTCGCTGCCTTCATCAGCCGTCGTGAATCTGATCTGGTTGGTACCGCTCAGATACGCCGTAATGTTATTCACGCCGGTGGCGGCGGTACCCAGTTCGAGGGTGGCGCCCAGCTGAGTGTTGATCTCATTGATGAGCGTCGTCATCGAGCTGTACTCGGCGGCGGCGATGGCTATGGTAGCGCTGTGACCGGTCGGATTCTTGGCATCCTTCACGGTGAAAGCCATCGTGTTCATCGAGGCACCGCGTGAATCGGCCGCGGCAAAGTCAAAATAGGCGGTGACGGCCGTCGTGGTCGAATCAGTCAGAGCCAGAGAATACTGGGCGCCGTTGTTGACCGACTTGAAAACAATATTGTTCCCGGCGGTCAATTCGGCTGTGACCTTACCCGTAAGAGCGGCGTTGTTGGCAATAGCCGTATTCCAGGCGGCCACAACGTTGGCGTCGGTTTCGGTGTCAGCAACGGTGACGGAAAGAGTCTGAGCACCCGAGACTGCCTCACCATTTTCCTGATAGTTCAGGACGACCGTATAAGTGCCGGCATTGGATGCCGTAGCGGCGGCGCCGAGGGGAGCGCCCGAGGTAATCTGGGCCGATGTCGCGGCGGCCGCAAAGGTAACACCATTACCAAAAGCATCGACCAGGTCGATCGCACCGGAAGTCTTGGTGGCGCCGGCTGAAGCCTGAAGAACGCCAATATTATGGATTCCTTCGGATAGATTGTAGGGCACCACCGTCGAATTGACGGAAAGACCAAGCGAGGTGGTATTCAGAGTGGCGCTCGAATCGGCCGTCTTGGTCGAGGTCACCGAGTGCGTGCCGGTGGCCAGGTTGCTTTCCTTAATGGCCAGCAGTGAAGAGTTGGAACTCGTAATGGTGGCGATATTGGCCTTGGTGCCGTCGAGAAGCTTCTTCGTACCAAACTGGGTGTTGGCGGCAATTCTATCAATCGTCTTGATAGCATTGTCTATTTCCGCCTGATCGGCGGCCAGCTGATTGGCATCATTGAAACCTTCGTTGGCGGCATGAATGGCCAGTTCTCTCATCGAAATCAAAAGATTGTTCAATTCGGTGAGAGCCCCTTCCGCCGTCTGAATCATATTTATTGAACCTTCGGAGTTTTCAATAGCACGATTCAAACCGGCAATCTGCGCCCGGAACTGCTCGGATATAACTAAACCAGCCGGGTTATCGGCGGCGCGGTTAATCCGGTAACCGGATGACAACTTTTCCATCGACTTGGAAAGGTTCATTTCGGTCAGCACCAGGTTGCGATGCGCGTTGATGGCGGCAATATTGTTGTTAATTCGAAGTGACATCTGTCATTTCCTCCTTGAATATTTCGAGGTATCCTTACCCCTGATAAGACATTGAGCCCATGTTTTGAGCTGCTTCCGATGTCACCAATCCTATTAATTTTTTAGGAAATTACTTTATCCTTTTACACCTCCCCCAGTCAGGTTTAAAGTTTGGCCCAATTCAGGCATCTTTATTCATGATTCTAAAATCGGCAAAATCCGTCGAAACTTGATGCCCCTCATCACAAAAAAGAAATCCCCCTTTGGTTTGCGGCAATCTATACTGTGACCCCTTCGGCTCTTATTTGTGCCAGCCGCTCATGGGATAGTTGATGTCCAGGATTCATTTGCAGAACATGCTTATATCCGATTGCGGCGGAATCGACATACCCGAGACAAAAATAGCATTCCGATATATTGAATAGTCCCTCAACGTTTTCCGGGTGGGTAGCAAGATACTTCTCGAAATGAGGAATGGCGTCCGAAAAACGGTCCATTCGAACCAGCGTAAGCCCCTTCGCCAGAGTAAGATCGGCATCATCGGGCACTATTTCACCATATTTATCAAACAGTGTAAGAGCCTCTTCATACTTGCCCAGATGAAATTTGGTCAGGCCAAGATTGCGATAAGTAACTGAACGAGTTGCTTTTGCATCCAGGGCCCGCTGATAAAGGTCTTCAGCATTCGCAAAATCATTCATCTGAAAATAGCAGTTGGCGGCATCATTGAGAATTTCTGGATTTGATGAATCCAGACCAAGAAATTTCAGATATGACTCAAGCGCTTCCGAATTGTCACCATTATCATAAAATGCTTTACCTAATAGCCGGAAGCCGTTGGCATACTGACCTTTAATGGCTACCAATTTTCTAAATAACGGAATGGCCCGGTCATACTGCCCACTATTGGCATAAAAACAGCCGGCCTTCTCATATACTTCGGGACTATCTTTAGTCAATTCCAGAGCTTTCTTCAGCCATATTTCCGACTCCAATGGATTGCCGCTCCGGGCATGATACTCTGCCAAATAAAGGCAGCAAAGATCAGAGCCGGGATTCATGGCGAGTTCTTTTTCCAGATATTCTCGCCCCTTATCCAATTCCAGACGGTCAAGGTGGATGCGTGCCAACCGCAAATGGGTATCCAAATAAGGTCCGAATTCCTCCAGCACTTTCAGATACCAGTTCTCCGCATTACCAGTCTCCCCTTTAATATGGGCCACAAGCCCCAGGCCATAATAGGCAATATGCCTGGCCCGAACATAGAGCAATATGATGTTGGCCGTTTCCTTTGATTCATCATATGATTGCTGGACCTCAAGATATCGCTGAAAGGCTTCTTCCGCCTCCTTCCAGCGCCCCAGGTGAACATACACCTGCCCCAGAGAAAGAAGCGGATCCAGATAGTCCGGCTTGATGTCCAGAGCCTCATGGCACAACTTTTCGGCTTCTTCATATTTTTTCAGGTGAAGAAAGGTCGTGATCAACTGATGATGCGCCATCAGGTGCACGTGAAGGTAGCGACGGTCTTCGCGATCGGTCAACTTGATGGCCCGGCGAGCGTGTTCTATAATCAGGTCGCTGATATCCGGAGGCAATTCGGTTTCGGTGCCCCGCAGCAGTTGGGCATAATTAAAATGGACATATGCATCATCGGGGTGTTCGGCCAATTGTCTTTCCAACAACTCCCGCGAACGGGCTATCTTTTTCTTCATTTTTTGCGGCGAAAGACTGTAGCCATAGTGCTTGAGCCTGATACCTACCCGCAGAGCCGGTTCATCCGGGTCATATTTCAACTGGTTGTGCACTATACCATCATAATAAAAACCGGCTTCACGTTTATAAAGACGATATGACGGCAGGAATGAAGTACATTCCCCTGTCTCCTTTTTGGTATTGTAGACATTGATGGAAATAAGACGAAATTTATCCTGGGCCATGACCTGTCGTATCAGGGAAATATCATCCTGAACGAATTCCTCATCGGCATCAATGATGAATATCCAGTCGCCGGTCGCTTTCGAATGTGAAAGATTGCGGGGCCTGGAAAAATCCCCCTTCCAGGGTTGAAAGAATACTCTGGCTCCGTATGATTGGGCGATTTCTACTGTCCGGTCGGTCGAACCGGTATCGACCACAATGATTTCATCCACCCAGCTGCGTATCGATTCCAGACATTGCGCTAGTAATTCCTCTTCGTCTTTGACAATCATGCAGGCCGAAACGGTCGCCCTGTTTTCTATGACCTTTTCGAGTATCCGAAGTTCCTGTATCTGTGAGCAATTCCTCAGGCCGCTCTTGACAATTTCCGAGGCCTTATCATATTCCTTTTGCTGTAAATACAGATTGGCCAGGTTCAGATAGGGATGATTATAGTGGGGGGCATTTTCAATCGCCTTGCGAAAGGCCTGCTCAGCTTTTATGAAATCATTTTTGGCGCGAAAGGCGGTGCCGAGGTGGTTATAAAGAAGATGATGATATGCGGCACTGAAAGCTTTTCTCATTGGATCGCCCCGATCGACATTTTGGGTCAATTCAAGGCAGCGTCGCCCGTATTCAATACAGCGATCATAGTCTTTGATGGCTGCGGCCGTAACAGCAAGAACAAAATGGAAATCACCATCATCGGGCGCAACTTCCAGCCCCCTCCGGGCATATCTTTCAGCTTCCATGTGCTGTCCAAGATGTGACAGCGCCAGCGCCAGGAGTCTGGTAAGGCAAAGTTCTTCCTTTTGGCCGGGCATCTCCGGTTCCGGTTTAAACGATTCCAGCGCCGCGACCACTTCTTCAAAACGATTATGGGCGAATAATTCCTCGGCTTTTTCGATTAGTACCGCCGCAGGCGGGGGGCACAATTTCCCCTTTTCTTTCTTGGCGAAAGATCGGCGGGAGTCGGAATGATTTCGCTTCCGCCCATGAGCATGTCGACTTCTTCCGGAGGGCATTGCCATGCTCAAACCAGTACCGGCGCTTCTGCGTTTTCCTCTACGACACTCTCGACCGGGACTTTTTCTCCATCGGCGATGAGGCGATTCCTGACTCCGTACTCGGAATTGACCAGCACCAATTGCTTGGCCAGCCGGGTTTCGGTGTTTATCAGGATTGGACCCTGGAGATTAATGGTCATCTGGCTCGGATCGGCTGGGATCGTCACAATGACATATGTCTCCACCATCCGAACGTCGGAGATATCCAGTTCCTCGATTTCTTTCGGATTTACTTCGATTCGATAATCGGAATAGAAGTAAACCGGATTGACAATAATAAATGCCACGGCCGGGTCATCGATCGACTGGAACCAGAGAAAAGGCGCGGTGTCTTCTCTTTCGATCAGGCAGTACCTCTTTAAGTGCTCAAATCCCAATACCGGTTTTGGCATCGTGATAATCTTCTCTTCCGGGATCATCAGGTCACCGAATCGCTGTGTCGTAATCTTCATAAAATCTATTCCTTATCCAATGTCTTATTTCTAGTCCAGAAAATCCAAAAGTGAAGGCTGTATTACTTTCGATGAGGCAATCAGAGCGGCGCGATAGCTGTTCTCCTGCTGGGCCAGGTCGGATACAAGCTTGGTTAAATCGGCATCCTCGACCTCACTCAGTAATTTGGTAAAGTTGTAATTGAGGTCAGCGAGCCGCGAATCAGTTGTCTCCAGCCTGATAACCTTGGCGCCCACACCGGCCCGATGATTCAGAAGCTCCTGCATCCCCAGATTGAGATTGCCTATCAACTGCCCGGTCACTTCCCGGTCATTATTGCGCAGCGCCTTTTCCAGAACTATGAGCGATCCAAGTAAATCCGAGGATCCGAAAATTCCCAAGACGTGTGCCGTACGGCCGGCGCCGACTTCCTCGATCATAAATGAGCTGTCATTTGAGGTTGGCTCAATCTGAATTCCCGTCTGCGATGAATTAATGGCCGCAACAATATCCAGGCCGCTGTTGTTAATGGCATCAATCAAGTCACCCACGGTGGTAAAAGCCGAGTTGCCCAGATCAAGATAGGCCACCTCTCGCCCTTTCGAAATTTTTATCTGTCCCAGGTCAAATCCATCACCATTATTGAGAAGGGAGAGCGAGGTTGTGGCTAAAAGACGAGGGGCAATGGCATCTCCGCCCCTGTCTCCGGTCACACTACCCTGCAATCCCAGGTCGGTGGCCGTTGTCAGCCCGGGGGCCGACTCCGTGACCGAAAAGTCGAGGCGCGGATTGAGTGCCTGTCCATTCAGAACCGGGTTTATCGAGCCCATAAGGCCCAAATCGGCGGCCGTGGTGCTGGAGCCGGAGACTTCATCAATTGTCAGCCCCAGCGATGTGCCGTTGGCATCGATAATGCTGATACCGGTTCCGGCGGCATCAATGGCCGCCGTAACATTATTGACTCCGCCGGCTGAAAGGGTGCTGTTGATTCTGGCGATGACATCGCCAATATTGGCGGTGCCCGAGAAGTCAACCTCGATATTAATACTATTGTCGATATTATGCACCGCAATTTTTCCGGTAGACAGGTCGACTCCATGCCCGGCATTCAGATTAGACAGCAAGGTTCCGGCGGCGATCCGGCCGCTATTGGTCGTAACCCACTTTAGATTGTTTCCCTCAGCGCCGAAATCGACCTTCAGATTGGTTATGCCGCTCATTGCCAGTTCGCTGTTAATCAGGGTGATGGCCTCATCGACAGTATTAGCAATACTGATATCGACCATGACATTTAAGCCGAGATTATTGTCTCTTACCTCGAATGTTCCGGACGCCAGGTCTACTCCGCGACCAAGATTCAAGTCGGATAATTGTGTCGTGCCGGTAATGCCGGCTTTCAGATCGGCGGTTTCTCCAAGTTTGCTGAGTTGCTTGAAGAGAATATCGGCGCCAATCAGATTCACATCAACTTTCGATGAGGCTTCGGCCTCAATCTCAATCCGGCCGTGGTCCCCCAAATAATCCACGCCCGTGGCGCTTATCGCAAGCGGTTTGGTCTTGGTGCGGAATCCCGAAAATATATATCGCCCTTCTATCTGAGAATTGGCCATATCAACCACCTGCTTGAAGAGCGATTCCACCTCATTGGCGGCGCCCATCCGGGCGGTCGCATCATAAGTGTCATTGGAGAGTGATACCGCCACCTCATAAGCCGAGGACACCATATCCTTCATGTTTCCCAGAATATTATCATAGGTGGAAAGGGTATTCAGACCGCTGGAGATGTTTTTCTTGTACTGGCTGATCTCGGTCAAAACCTTTCGGTATCCCAGATCCTTCTGTGTTCCGATCGGATCATCGGAGGGTTGATTGATCCGCCGCCCGGTGGACATCATCGCCTGCATGCGCATGAAACGGTCAAGCGAGCGATTCAGGTTGAAGGCCACCTGGTCATTGATCATTTTATTGGTTACTCTCATCGGATCCTATTCTTCGTAATAGACGAAGTCCTTATCGCATCCGTCCTTGAACATCTTCTGCATCAAAGAAGCGCGTGTCGGTTTCGCGCCGGTGTCTTTATCTTTGCCGGAGTTTCCTGACCGGTTTGATTTGTAATCATCATTGCCTTTTTTGTCCTTTTTCTTATTCCAAAACATTTTCGCCTCCCGTTAATGTCCCGATTGCTGATCATCCGGTGTTTTTCGCGTCGTCTTTTTGTACTTTATTTCCGGCGCTTTTGCTTTTCTGCGGGTGTCGCCGGAGATTTTGTCCTTGAGCAGTTTTACCACATTAACCAAATCCTGTCTGACCGATTTGGCCGCTTTCCGATTCTCGTTTTGAATCTTGACGTATATCTCTTCTCGGTGCACAACCACTTTTGACGGTGCATCTATGCCGATCCTGACCTGCCTTCCAAAGACACCCAGGACCGTCACTTTGATATCGTCACCGATCGTTATCGATTCGCCTAACTTCCTTGTTAGTATCAGCAAAACACCCTCCGTGGTCTTGGTTCAGACCTGTTAATGTTTACTTGGCTACCGTCCGACTATTCCCATTCCCTTGATAACAGTCTCCAGTGCCTGATCCATGGTCGTTATCACGCGCGCGGCCGCATCAAAAGCATGTTGGTATTTGATCATTTGCGCCATTTCTTCATCCAGCGATACCCCCTGCACTGACTGACGGGCATTATCCAACTGTCCCACCAATAGTTCATAATTTTCTTTCAGATTTTTGGCCTTCCCGGTATTCACGCCAATTTCTCCGATCAGGGAATTGTAAAACTCACTCAGGGAGGCGGTATTCCTCATCAAGACTGACGCGTTTTTCAGGTCGGCGATGGCCAGAGCATTGACATTGTCTCCGACTTCGCCCGACTTTGAAGCGGCGATCTTGATAACATTGTTCGCAATGGTGTCATTCAATGATATCGTGGCGGCGCCGAAATTCCGTGGATCGAAGAAATTCAGCCCGATCGAACCATCCAGTCCAATGCCTTTCTGGTGCTGCGTGTTGACATTGGTAATCAGCGCCTGCGCCATGGCATCCAGTTTTGATAAATACTGTGGAACGATCTGGTCGCGCGCATCAACCAGCGCCTTCAACTGACCGTTCAGATTTTTGATGGTCATGGTGGTTCCTTCCCAGACAATTTCGCTGCTGGTCACTTCGCCGGCCCCGACTTTTCGGGTATCAATGCGGAATGAAGTGGTCCCGTCAACGATGGCCAGCGAACCGATATAGACCGTGGCGGTATTATTTTTCTGCTCCGCCACATTGACATCCACAAATTCAGACAACTGGTCAATCAGATAGTCACGGCGGTCGCGCAGGTCGTTGGCTTTCTGCCCACCCAACTCGGTGCGGGCTATTTGCTGATTGATTAAGGCGATTTCCGAGGCCAGGCTGTTGACATTATCGACTGTCAGAACGATCTCGTCATCCACCGATTTGCGGAGATCCTGAAGGTTGGAATAGATACGATGAAAACCGCTGGTCAGAAGATTGGTCTGTTCTTTCAGAGCGGTGCGGGCCCCGACCGACTCCGGATTATTGGCCAGATCCGACCAGCCGGCCCAGAATTTATCCAGAAGGTCCCCAAGCGACTCGGCATTCGGTTCCGTGAACAGAGCCTCTATCTGCGAGAGGATTTTCTCCTGCCCGGTCCATTGTCCCAGCGACTTATTTTCATTGCGATATTGCCGGTTGAGGAACAGATCGCGGACGTGTCTGATATTGTCGGCACTTACGCCGGTGCCGACCATCCCCTGCGGCAATTCCTGCGGGGGAGTGGTACTGATATTAACCCTCTGACGAGTGTACCCCGGCGTATTCACGTTGGCAATATTATGCCCGATTGTATTCAGCCACAGCTGATGAGTGTTAAGAGCCCTTTTCCCCAGTTCCAATCCATCGAACAATCCGGCCATTATGCTCTCCTATCCAGGGCCAGGCTGCCCTGCACGACGTTCCGCTTTCCCTCACTGTGATATTGATCATCAGGCATCTTAATCCGCCCTAGCAGTTCAATGGTTTTCATTATATTTTCACGCGAACGATTGATCAGCATCTCATTTTGTGAGCGCACTTTCATGATCTTTTCATTCAGTTCCAGGATGGTTTCACGGAGTTGTTCCATCATGGTCGCTTGTCCCGAAGATGCCGATTCAATCAACCTCGATATGGTGAGGTTCTCCGAAGCTTTCCCCTGTTCCGACAATCTCCTGATCAGTTCCTCCCGGTTTTTTGACAATTGCCCGGCGGACACGAGTTTCTCTTTTTGCCTCTCGGTAATTTCGTTAAGACGATTAACATCATTCCGAACCAGAGCTTCTTGTTGCTGCTCCAGCAGATCCAGGAATGTTTCAAATAGAGACGCTTCCTTTTCCAGGACTCTCATCAGTTCCCAGGTCAGTTCAGAATTTGAACTATCCTCAATTATTTCTTTCGGCATATCGGCAAATCTCTTTAGGGCATTCGGTTATTCATAGTTCTTGGTTTTGCCGGTAACTCCCTGCAAAACCTTTTGCACATAGCGTCTGGTCTCGGGGTACGGGGGAATTCCCCTATATCGTTCCACCGTTTCCGGCCCGGCGTTGTAGGCGGCCAGAGCCTTTTTGATATCACCGAAACGATCGATAAGGCGTCGCAAGAATTTCGCCCCGGCGTGGATATTTTCCTGCGGGTCAAAAACATTTCTGACCCCCATATCGGCGGCCGTGGTGTCGGCCAATTGCATCAGGCCTTTAGCCCCCGCCAAGGATACCGCCTGAGGATTTCCCGCCGACTCGGCCTCGATAATCGACTCCAGCAGCGTCGGATCAAGATTGAATTTCTCCGATGCTTCTTTGATGATTTCCTTGTAATCGGAAGAATCGGTTTTTTGCTCCGGTGATGCATTTATCGCTTTGCTCTCAACTTTCGCATCAATTGACTTATTCCGGCCGACCAGGTCAATTTGATCGGGGTCATTGGTGATCATCCTTGCGCCCCCTTTGCGTGTCAATTGGGCGTTCACTTCGACCGCATTTCCGGCAACGGGCTGCTTACCTTTCCGGGGAGTCACCCGGCCATTCAGGTCGATGAATTTCTCTTCCTGACGGTTGATGCTTATGTATTTTGCCTCGGGCAGCAGCTTTGCGGAAACTATCGCTTTGCTTTCAGCCTCGCCATGCTGCCGGTCAAAGGCCTTTTCCAGCGCATGGTAAAGAAGGTTGGTCAATGACTTATCACCGTTGCCCGCTATTTTCCTGGAAAGTTCTTCGTCAAAGACCTGTGTGTAAATATCTTTGCCCAAACCGTTTCCCAGACCCAGGGCATTGCTCCCCTCGTTCTGCGGAACCGTCTTGCGCATTTCCTTAAGCATATGATAGAGGAAAAGGGACTCCATTTCCCGGGCAGAGTTGTAAAGCTTCTTCTTTTCCCCCTCAACATCCGGTGATTTCTTAAGGGGAATCGAGGCGGGATTTCCCGCCCTAAAATTGTTATTTATCGGGTTGGTCACATTATTCCCTATTAGATAATTACCAGCTCCGCGCGGAGCGCTCCCGCCTGTTTGAGAGATTCAAAAATGGCAATGATATCGCGCGGCGCGGCTCCAATCTGATTGAGTGCGGAGGCGATATCGGCCAGCGAAACGGCCTCCTGCAGATACAGCACCCGCGCCTTCTCATTATCCACCGTAAGCTGATATTCCGATGTCACCACCGTTTCCCCTTTAGAGAACGGCTCCGGCTGGGAAATAACCGGCACCGATTTGATATTCACCATAATATTGCCATGGGCAATGGCCACCGGCGCAATCGTCACATTCTGCCCGGCCACAATGGTCCCGGTTCTCTCGTTGATAATCACCCGGGCGACCTGATCCGGTTCGACCTGCAGTGTGCCGATATCGGCAATGAACTGAATCCGGCTGTTAGCCGCGGCCATTGATTCGGGAACATTGATCCTTATCGTCCCGGCATCATCGACAATGGCGGTATGACCGTACCGGCTATTGATCGCCTCGGCCATGCGCGAGGCAGTGGCGTAATCGGGCGTCTGCAATGAAAGCACAAGCTCGGACACATTCGATTGCTTGATTATCGGGCGGGTGACAATGCCGCCGTTGGGTACACGTCCGACCAGCGTGTAGTTGTTGATGATTTTGTTGCCATCTTCCACCTGGACATTGAATCCGCCGATCGACACCGGCCCTTGAGCTGTCGCATAAACCTCGCCATCGGACATGGCCAGTTGTGTCATAAGCAGAGTTCCCCCCTGTAATGAGGAGGCGTCACCGATTGAGGAAACCGTCACATCGACCCGGTCACCAATTTTGTGGGTTGATGACAGGCGACCGGTGACTATCACCGCCGCCACATTCTTCACCTTGAGTTTTTCGGGATCGACCGTCATTCCCATCCGTTGCATCATATTGGCGAGTGACTGCATGGTGAATTGGGTCCCCTTGCCGTCACCGGTTCCATCGAGACCAATCACCAATCCATAGCCGAAAAAGTCCATCTCGGCGTCGCCCTGTATCCGGGCAATATCCTTGATTCTTACGCCCGCCTCTGCCTCGGGAGAATACCAGGCAAGAATGAACAGCAGCAGCGCGATCATGAAAGAAGGTATCGAAGCTCGTGTGCAAATCAGATTGCTCATATCACCTCCTAAAAGAGCCAGTTGAGGAAACGCATGATGAATCCCGGCCGGCTGGAGTTATTGGCGACTCCCTTGCCGGTATAAGTTATGTCCGCATCGGCTATTAGATAAGAATCCACGGTATTGGCCGCCGTGACATCTTTTTGACGGACAACCCCCGAAAGTGTCATCGTCTCTTTGTCCTTAGAGATCCCGACCGTGCGGGTCCCCTTGACGATCAGGTCGCCGTTGTCCCTGACAGATATAACTGTTACCGACATTTTGGCTCGGAGCGACTGATTTCGCAGATTCTCCCCCTTGCCGTTGAAGCTGCTCTTATTCTCTCCCTTGGCGCCGAAGAGCGGGATGAAATCCAGACTTCCGATCCCCGGACCGCCGTCGGTGGAAAACTGCCCGTCTTTCTGAGTCTTGGTTTCCGACTGACTGGTGGCATTCGAATTTTCATAGATCAATACCGTCAGTATATCACCCACTTTGTGTGCCTTAATATCGGTGAAAAGTGAGTTTGCCTGCCCAAAATCCCCCGACCAGACGCGAAGCGAGAACGGGAGAAGGAGCAGAATAAGGATGAAAAATAAAATCTTCCTGATGCTCATATTTCCTGCCTTATATGGTTCCTATCCTTACGGTGCCGCCGTCAATGACAGTACCGTTTATTATTTTCCCTGATTGATTATTCTTAACGCGGATATCGGCCCCGATATATCCCGGCGCCATGGCCGTTCCTCGTGTCGAAATTTCCAGACCGGAAGTCTGATAGAGAATGGAAATCTCTTTGCCGGTCACAATATCCGGAATCTTCTCCAGCATCCCGCTGCTGATAATCTGGGCTTTATTAATGCTCCTTTTGGTCCATCGACCGTCGAGTTCGGTAAATGATTTTATCGGCTGTTCTGTCAGCCAGGTGATCTCCTTGCGCTCAACATGGCATTTGTCAGGCGTGATTATTTCGTTGCGTTTGATTCTATCATCGGTAACCATCACCCAGTCATAGCAGCTTATGCTGAAACGCACCTGTCCCTGGCCCACAATTTGTCTGTCCCGGTACAAGATTACCTGGAATGAAACCGAACCGCGGGGCGGCGTTTGAGTAAGTGGAATAATATTCAGACTATCATAGGCACAGGAATCAAGAGTCAAAGGGTGTTTCTGGATTTCAATCGTCGTCTTTGCCGTATCAAGATTATAGAGCGCTGCAACGCCCCGGGCCAACTCCCCCTCGAGGCTTTCCGCCCGGAGCGTACCGGCGCATAAGAGCAGCAACAGGGCCAGGACAGAAAGACAATTCCCTATGTCTTTATTCATTGTTTATTCCTATCGTTTCAGATTGTTCACAATCTGGGTCATGTCTTCACTGGTCTGGATAACCTTGGAATTGAGTTCATAAGCTCTCTGAGCCACAATCATGTTGACCATTTCATCAACCACTTTGACATTGGAGATTTCCAGATATCCCTGGTCGATTTTCCCCAGACCTTCCTCGGCGGGCGTGCCTACCGTCGGCGAACCCGAGGCCGCATTCCGCACATAGAGGTTATGTCCGACCGCGGAAAGACCGGCCGGATTGATAAATTTGGCCAGTTCAATTCGACCGATGGACTGGGGCATATCATTTCCCACCAGTTGCACGGAAACATCACCGTCCATTCCCACCGCAATCGAAGTGGCGTCTTCCGGAATCGTTAATTCCGGGTAAAGAAAAAATCCATCCGAAGTCACCACTCTTCCCTCAGCCGACACCTTGAAAGCGCCGTCACGAGTGTAGTTGAGTGTACCATCCGGCATCTGAATCTGGAAAAAACCATTTCCGGAAATCGCGAGATCGAGCGGGTTGCCGCTCTGGGTCAGATCGCCGACCGAAAACTCTCTTACCGTGGCCACGGCCCTGGTGCCGTACCCCACATCGAGATTGGTCGGGACAACCGTGCCGATGGCCGTGGCTGTGCCGGCCTTGCGAAGGTTCTGGTACAGGACATCCTGAAATTCAACCTTACTGCGTTTGAAACCGGTCGTATTGACGTTGGCCAGATTGTTGGCGATATTATCCACATTCATCTGCTGGGCAATCATGCCCGAGGCGGCAGTACGCATCGCTTTTATCATGCTAATTCTCCCTCTTTATCCATTCTATCTGACTCGCCCCACATTGTTAATCAATTTCTCCAATGAATCATCCTGTGTTTTGAGCGATTGGGCGTCGGCCTCATAATTGCGAAAAGAAATGATCATATCGACCATCTCCTTGATGAGGTTGACATTGGAGGATTCCAGATATCCCTGCCGGATGGTGTAGTTCACGGCCGCAATCGGCTCAACCCCTTCCGGAATCATGAATTCGCTTTTGCCCACTTTTTGAAGGGCCGTTTTGTCGGCAACATTGGCCACACGGATGCTCCCGATGACGCTATTATCCACTTCCACCTGTCCCGACTCCGAAATTGTGACAGAACCTTCACCCACCGCAATCGGTCCCCCGTCACCAAGAATCCTATGTCCCTCAGAGCTGACCAAAAAACCGCCCGGGCTGACTGTAAAAGAGCCGGCACGGGAAAGCATGGTCTGACCATCATCTGTTTCCATGACAAAGAATCCATCCCCTTCCAGACCGAGGTCCAGGGGGTTGTCGGTCTTTTCCAGCATCCCCTGCTCATATTCGGTATAAACCTGATCGATCATCGGGGTTTCCCAATCCGACTTGCGCGGTATTTGCCGCGCCTCTGCCGCCGACAGCTCTTTGGTAAAAAGCATATCCCGTTTGAATCCCGGAGCGGATGCATTAGCCAGATTGTTGGCTGTAATCTCCTGCATTTTGATTCGCGGCAACATGGCCGAAGCGGAACGGTATAATCCTTTTATCATGATACTATTTCTCCGACTTTGTTTTAAGCAAGCCCTGTACCATGCCTCTCCAACTCGCCAGGCCGAATCATATCTCATTATGTAGCTTTATATTACGAGAGCAATTCAAAGCCTATTTTTATCTGCAATTGAGTCTTTCATCAAGAAAAACGGAAAAAATTTCCACCCCTTTGGTGCCCCTTATTCCACAGTTAGATTGTTTCCAGACCCTAATTAATGATTAAATCCATCTTCAGATCGGTTCTCAAATATTATGAAAAGCTGCAAAAAATTTCACAGACTGAATGAAAACAGGAAATTGCTCTTGTGTCGGCGGGAGAGAGTTATTATATTGAATCCGACGAAGTTACTGCGTTTTTACTGGCCGGAACATTTGCTTTGAAAAAAAATCCGGTTTTTGCATTTCGTTTGCTCTGATGGATGATGCATTCAAAATGGGAAGTTTCATTATGAGGATTATGATCAGAGCGATTTTCATATTGCCGATACTGTTTTCAATGGCCCTGGCCGATCCCGGCATTCCCGATACCCTTCGGATTGATTCGGTCGGCGCCATGCCGGGCAGCAAAGTGATTGTTCCGGTATTCTTTTATAACGATGAGGTTCTCAGCGCCGTTGAAATGGTGCTTACCTTTGATTCAAATTATGTGACTCTCGATTCTTTCTCACTGAAAAATGGCCGCCTCAGTTATATCCCTGACAATACCGTTTTCAGTAAATCAACCGCTAATCTATTCGACCTTTCGGTGCAGGATTGGCAGACTATGTCATGGATACCGCTCGGCAACGGTCTATTATGCAATCTTTACTTTTCCATCAGTCCCTCGGCCGCCGGGCAGACAATCATCATCGATTCCTCCTTCTTCCCTCCCTCGCAACAGACCATGTTTACAGATTCAACCGCCGAGCATGCCATATTCCCGCAGTTTGTTCGTGGTTATATCACCGTGGGCGAACTGCCCCCCAATCAGGATTCGGTCTGGGTTGATACGGTGACCTCCGGCCCCGGCCGTGCGGTCGCGGTCAATGTTTATGGTTTCAATGAGGATAACCTGACCGATATCAATCTGGCGCTAACATATTCTTCGGATAATCTCGTTTTCGACAGTGTCATTTTTGACAATACCCGTGGTGCTACGGCATACAGCCGCACTATCACTCCCAATGCCCAGAACCGGCAATTATTGATAACCCTATCATACTCTACGCTTAATCCCCTCACACCCGGCAGCGGCCCATTGGCGAAGATCATTTTTGATATCAAGCCGGCTGCTCCGGATGAGATAGTGATCATCGACTCGGTCAGCTATCTGGGCATCCAGCGACTGGAATTCCGTCCTGCCGTCGGTCTTCCTTTTGCGCCCTATTTCCGGGCCGGTTATGTTAACATCAGCATCAGTTCACCGGTCGATGACAGACCGGAGATAAAACTGCCCAAAGAGTATCTTCTGGCGCAGAATTATCCCAATCCGTTTAATCCGGCGACGATCATCAGATTTGCAGTGCCCAAATCCGGCCATGTAACTCTTGATGTCTTTAATATCCTTGGTCAGAAAATCAGAACGATAATCGACCGGCAGCTGCCGGCCGGCACATATAACGTAACTTTTGATGGAAGAGGTGATAATAAAAGGCAGTTAGCTTCGGGCATCTATTTCTACCGCCTCAAGGCGGAGGAATTCGCCCAGAGCAGGCCGATGATGTTACTGAAGTAATTTGGTTTATGGAAATTATTCTATCATCCCAAAGCTTCCGCTCATAACGGGAGCTTTTTTTTGCGATGAAACATTTTTGAGGCAATGTCATCCTGCTCCTTCCGGATGATTGTCTCCATCTCCTTCTGATAGCTATCCTTTTTGTGCTCTTTCAATTTCTCGTATATTTTTTTCTGTTTGGTCGCCTCAAGAAGCTCCTGCCGCCTCTTTTCTCTTTCGATGCGGTAAACTTTTAGGATTTCAGAGCCGGTCAATTCATTTTTTTTCAATTTCAGGAAATATCGGGAATAATTCAGCAGCAGATTTGGTCTGAGCGTCCCTGACAGATATCCCCGCTGCTCGTTCTGCGCCGCCTGACGGTCTCGATTCAGTTCGTGCAGATAGGTCTCCTGAGCGACCACTTGCTGGGCCGCCAGCGCCAGATGTTTCTGTTTTTCCCTTTCGATGTGCGCTTTTATCTTAAGGAGCGGCTCAAGGCGAAACTTAAACTTTTTCATTGGGGTTGTTCGGATTTGGCCCGCCGGCGAATATTGCCGCAAGCCTGCTTAGAGATTCATCAAAATCGCATCGCTCTTCGATCGCCTGGCGAAAGAATTGATTGATCTCCCCTATCTTTGAAATGGCATAGTCAATTTTGCTTGAAGAACCTTTGACGTAGGCCCCGATATTTATCAAGTCCTCCGATTCACGATAGGTGGCGACAATTTCTCTGACCCTTGCCGCCAGCGTGAGATGCTCCGGCGTGGAGACATCAATCATGAGACGGCTTATCGAATCGAGAATATCAATCGCTGGGTACTGATTAACCGCGGCCAATCTCCGCGAAAGGGCCACATGCCCATCCAGAATCGAGCGCACCGCATCAGAAATAGGTTCGTTGAAATCATCTCCCTCGACCAGTACGGTATAAAGACCGGTGATAGAACCTCGCTCATTATTTCCGGCCCGTTCCAGAAGTCGGGGAAGCATGGCAAAGACCGAGGGCGTGTAACCTTTTGTAGCCGGTGGTTCGCCGACGGCCAGGCCAATTTCTCTCTGAGCGATGGCGATTCGGGTCACCGAGTCCATGAGAAGCATTACATTCATCCCCTGGTCGCGAAAATACTCTGCAATGGCGGTAGCCACATTGGCACCCTTAATTCTGATGAGCGACGGTTGATCGGAGGTAACCACCACGACTACCGACCGTTTCAACCCTTCTTCGCCTAAATCCTTTTCGATAAACTCCCGAACTTCCCTCCCCCGTTCTCCAACCAGGGCAACCACATTGACATCGGCGGAAGAACCCCGGGCGATCATTCCCAACAAGACCGATTTCCCGACACCCGAGCCGGCAAAAATTCCCATCCTTTGTCCCTGTCCGCAGGCCGCCATGATATCCATCGCTTTTATCCCGGTACGAACCGCCCGACTTATCCGATTTCTTTTCAGGGCCGGAATAGGCGGACTATCAATGATCCGTGTCTTTGTGCTCAGAATCGGCCCTTTTCCGTCGATCGGCTGTCCCAGTCCACCCAGCACCCGCCCAATCAGTTCCTCACCCACCGGTATCCGCAACTGCTCCCCGGTTGAGACAACGATGGAGCCGGGAGTAATGCCGGCAATGGAGCCAAGCGGCATCAAAAGAATGCGATTATCCCGAAAGCCGACTACCTCGGCTTTTATCTTCTCTCCTGTTTCGGGATTTTCGATGCGGCAGAGATCCCCGACCGATACCGCCGGTCCGATCGATTCCACCACCAGGCCGATAATCTGTACCACCCGTCCGGACTGCTTGATTGTATTTATTTTTTTTAGGCGGTCGGCATAGAGCTCATAAGGTATTGGACTCACGTGGTCGCCTCGACTTCGCCCAGTGCTTCGGCGATAATTTCAATTTGGGATTCCAGCCGCGCGTCAATATCTCCGGTCGGCGTCTCAATAAAGCAGCCGCCATACCGCACGCGCGAATCAGCTTCTATGGCCAATTCCTTAATGGCGGTTGAGTCGCCACGGAATTGCTCAATCTGCTGCTCCAGCAGAGGCAGATGGTCCTGATGCACTTTCACTTTTATTTTTGATTTATCGACCAGTTTCTTGATCGCCCCGGAGATTATTTGCGCCGTGATATCCGGGTCAACCCGGGCAGCCTCAAAAGTAACCTTGCGCGAGATATTTATTACCATGTCAAGAATTTTGCTGTGGGCCTCTTCATACAATATCTCTCGCTGCCTGACAGCATCCATTATAAGTGTGGCAAAGTTATCTATAACTTTCTGCGCCTCCAAATGACCCTCGGCTTTCCCCTGCCGATATCCATCTTGACAACCTCTTTTGTATTCTGTTTCCTTATCGCGTATCAGCCGCTGTTCGATTTTGATGATTTCCTGAATGGGGATAAGCTTTCGCCCCTCCACCGAGGTAATGACATTGATATCGCTGAATTTGGTTGCCAGCTTCTTTTCGGACAGTTGGTCGGCCTCAATATCAACCCGGTACTCCCCTATGATCACTTTGTCGTTGAGCAGGGGGCGATGCAGGAGCTTAGACAATTATATCCTCCTTGCCGCCGCGACCGGATATGATCACCTGACCGTCTTCTTCAAGCTTCCTGACTGCTTCAACGATTCTCTGCTGGGCGGCTTCAACATCGGAAAGACGCATCGGCCCCATGAATTCCATTTCCTCTTTAATCATCACCGCCACCCGCTCCGAGACATTGGAATATATTTTGGCTTTTACTTCTTCGGAGGCTGCTTTAAGGGCAATTGATAGATCCTTCGTTTCCACTTCTTTCAGCAGTCTTTGAATGGAACGGTCATCCAGAAGAATCAGGTCGTCAAAGACGAACATCATGTTCTTGATCTTCGCGGCCAGTTCGCCATTTTCCGCTTCAAGAGAATGAAGAATATTCTTTTCCGCCGAGCTTTCGATCAGGTTGAGAATCTCAGCCATAGTCTTGGCGCCGCCGGAAACAGACAAATCTCCCTCCGCCGATGATTGGAAATGCCCTTCCAGAGTTGACTCAATTTCCTTTAGAATATCGGGCGAGATTTTTTCCATCGTGGCTATACGCAGCGCCACCTCGGCCTGCAATTCCGAGGGTAATTCGGAAAGGACCGCGGCCGCCTGCTGAGGGGTGAGCTGGGTAAGTATCAGCGCGATAGTCTGAGGATGTTCGTTCTGAATGAACCCCACCAATTGGCGGGAGTCAATGTTTTTCAGAAGATTGAAGCCGGAGGTGCGGAAAGATGATTCGAGTCGGGAAAGGATTTCCATCGCCTTCTGATGCCCGACTGCTTTTTCCAATATTTCCCGGGCGAAATCGACCCCGCCCTGCGATATATACTGGCGGGCCATAAATATCTGATAGCACTCGCCGATCACCTTTTCTTCCACCGCCGCCGGCACATCGCGCAGATTGGCAATCTCGACCGTGAGCCGTTCCATTTCCTGCTCCGAGAGGCTTTTCAAGACCAGCGCCGAGACTTCGGTTCCAAAAGCCACCAGAGCAATGGCCGCTTTTTGTGTTGGCGTAAGAGTTTCAAAATCCATTGGAAGTCTCCCTAATCTATCATCAAGGTCTTGATAACTTTGGCGATCTCTTCCGGCCGCCCCTTAGCCGCGTTCTGCATCTGGTCAACCAATTTGGGCTTGCGATTTTCCGGAAGAATCGGCAGTATTTCTGTTTCTTCCTCACCCGAGGCGCCGGAATATCCCGGGATAGGCATCCTGGGACCGCGGGCGGTCGGTGCCGGCGGGAGGACTCTCGCCAGTGAGGAAAAAGCCTTCTTCAGTAATTTTCTGATAAATAGGAAAGCCAGCACGGCCAGCAGAAGAAGCCCCACCTTCTTACCGATATCAAAATAGAAATCCTGCTGGACTATTTTATCCAATTTCTGCTGTTCAACTTCAATCGCGGTGCGATCAAAGGGCAGATTGACCACTTCAATCTGGTCATTGCGCTGGGCATCATATCCGACCGCATTTCGCACAATGGCGGTAATCCGGTCGATTTCCTCCTGCGGCCGAGGTTCATAAACCTGCTCGGCGCCGCCCTCGGTTCCCGGCGCAGCCTTATATGTACCATCTAAGAGCACCGCCACCGAGAGACGCTTTATATTCCCGATGGAGTTTATGATATGCTCCACCGTCTTATTTATTTCGTAGTTCGTGACCGTCGTCTCGGTCCGATTATCATCCCGGGTTTCCGCGTTCTGCTCCTGCTTATCCGAAGAACTCTTCGTCTCCTGCGTATTTTCCTGGCTGCGAATTACGGCCGAATTGGGATCATACAATTCATTGGTTTTTTCCACCTGCTGAAAATCAAGCTCGGCCGTCACGCGCACAATTGATTTCCCCTGGCCGATGACACCATTCAGCATCGATTGCGCCTTTCCCTCCAGATTCTGCTCGACATTCTGCCGTACCTCAAGCTGCGATGAGCTTAAGCCGGCCAGCGGGTCGGACTGATTCTGGGAAGAAAGAAGCTCCCCGTTATAATCGATAATGGAGATATTCTGCGGTTTCAAACCTTCCACCGAGGAAGCCACCAGATGGGTGATACCGGCCAACTGGGATTTTGACATTCCCCCGGTATGACGCAGTTTTAAAACCACCGAGGCGGTCGCTTCCAGCTTGTCTTCTCTAAAGAGGCGGTCTTTCGGCATGACGATATGCACCCGAGCGGCCTGGACATCGGACAGTTGCATGATTGTTTTCATCAATTCTCCCTCCAGGGCCCGGCGGAAATTCAGGTTCTGCAGAAACTCGGTCATACCCAGATTGGATTTGTCAAAAATGGCATAACCGACATTTCCGGAACGGGGCAACCCTTGTGAGGCCAGAGAAATTCTGACCTTGTAAACATCGTCAGAGGGAACCGAAATGGTCGTACCGCCGTCTGTCAGCTTATAGGATATTTTTTGTTCGGTCAACTGCCCGGCCACCTCACCGGCCTCAGCCGGTTCCAGATTCGAATAAAGAACGGCATAATTGACGTTCTTGACCCAGTTGCCAAGCACCACCACGCCGACAATAAGGCCGGTAATAACGGCGATAAGCAGCATGGCCTGACTGGGAGACATTGCCCGGGCAACCCCGGAGATATTCTTTGATAGCTGTTTTAGGTATTACATAGGCATTCTTATCAAAGTCTGATAGGCCTCAACCAGTCTGTTCCTGATTTCCAGGAGAAGATCCATGGCGATACCCGCTTCTTCGGCCGCAATCATCACCTGATGCAGGTCGGCCGCCTCGCCGGTGGCCGCCAGTTGCTGGGCGTTGGCCGCCTCGCTCTGAAGTGTATTCACCGAGTTGACCATTTTCCCCAGTAACTCCGTAAAATCCACTCCGCCGGCTTCCTTTACAAGAGAAGTGCTGTTCTGAATACCGTTCTGAAGTCCCGGCACCAACCGACTGACCTGTCCGACAATACCGCTCATAATTTTACATCCACGATCTTGCCCAGGTGACTGGCGTCTGCGGCGCTCTTTTTCCCATAAGAGCCGCTTTCCAGTTCAGCCGAGCGGAATCGCTCAAAGAGCAACTCCAGCGCCTTCTTTTCCTCGACCGTAAGCATGTCAAGGAAACTCCCTTTCTGAAGCTGTACCGCCAGCTTCGAGCCGGGGATTTTCCCCTGGCCCGGAATGGCAATGCGGTTGCTCTGCTCGGCCTTGGAGGCATTCTCACTTGACACTGTCTTCTTATTGACCTGGCTATCGCCGGTCAACTGACGATAGGCCTCAATTCCAACAGAGTTAATCTTCATACCTATTCTTTCCTTCCTTTATATCTCAAGAGCATTCTTAGCCATCTCTTTGGCCGAAAGAATCGCGGTTGTGTTGGCTTCATAAGCCCGCGAAGCCGCGATCATATCGACCATCTCATTGACAATCTCAATATCCGGAACTTTCACATATCCCTGTTCGTCGGCGTCAGGATGCCCAGGGTCATACACCAGACGAAATTTCGAAGCCGGGTCATCCACTTCCTCACCCTTTGCCTTGGACACTTCGATATCATCGCGTGTGAGTTTCGAAACCCCATTTAAATGATTGACATTGGTGCGCAGAAGCTTGGTGCGGGCCCCATCCATGACATTCCGGAAAGGAACATTTTCTTCCTCCGCCGATACCATTACCCGTTTCCGACGATAAGGGCCGCCCTTATCGGTGCGGGTCGTTTCCACATTGGCGATGTTCTGCGCCACGACATCCATTTTTTTCCGCTGCAGGGTCATCCCCGTTGCCGAAATCTCAATGGAATTGAATAGTCCCGACATAATATATCACCTACTTGCTTCTAATGGCGGTTCTCAAACCTTCAAATTTCTTGGCCAGAAGAGTGGCCCCGACACTATAATAAATCTGATTCTCTGCCAGGTGAGCCACTTCGGCGTCGGCATCGACATTATTGATGCCGTTACTCTCTTTCGACCTGTTCACAATCAGTTCCGGTCCCCGGTCGCGACTCTTCCCGACTGGAATATGCGCCGGATGAGTGACGGTTCCTTGAATGTGTCCCTTATCATTAACAGCTTTTTTCAGTTCGCTGTGAAAATCTATATCTTTGCTCTGATACTTGGGTGTCGAGATATTGGCGATGTTCCCCGAAATCATCTTATGGCGAATAGAGGCCATATCCAGAAATTTCTGCATCAGCGGAACGCCACACTTGTCGAAAACAGCTTTTTTTAATAAGTCAGACATACCATTATCCGGAAAACCTTTGAGCAAGGGCGGTGCCAAACTGTTTCCGACGCCATATCAGGCAGAAAGACAACGATTTACAATTTTCTGATAAGATTCTTTTGAAGTTGGTGAAGGAAATTGATGCCGTCGAATCGGAAAAAGTTTTCCTCAGAATCAGGGACGGGGAGCGTAATACTGTGAGCTCGGCTCGGCTTCGGTCATCTCCATAGTAAGAACCACAATATCAACCCGGCGATTCTTGGACCGGTTCAAATCGGTATCATTATCTGCAATCGGACGAAACTCGCCAAACCCCAGCGCCGAAATCCTCTTGGGGTCAAAACTGTGCACATCGGCCAGGTATCGTACTACCTCCGTGGCGCGCGCCGAGGAAAGCTCCCAATTGGAGGGATATCGGGCGGTCTTGATCGGCTGGTTATCGGTGTGTCCCTCGATACGGATGTGGTTGGGAAGCTCTCGCACCTTTTCCGCTATCATATTCAGAATATCCTTGGCCTTCGATTCCAGTTCGGCCGATCCCTCCCGAAAAAGAGCCGATTCCATGATATGTATGACCAATCCCCGTTCGGAAACATCGGTACTGATCACTTTGTCGTCACCCATTTTATCGGCGCTCTCCTTAATCTGCTGGCCAAGAGTCTTGAGATGGCCGATATTCAGGACTCCCTGCCCCGGAAGTGCTCCCGGCTGGTCCCCTTTCTTTATTACCATTGTCCCGCCCTTGAGAACGCCCGATAAAGCCTCAGTCATCCTGCCGAACTTTTTGGCATCGACCTTGGACATGGAGTACATGACAATAAAGAACGCCAGGAGGAGAGTGATGAGATCGGCATAGGTGAGAAGCCATCGCTCCAGATTTTCATGTTCATCTGATTTTCTGCGACGCGCCATAACGGCTTATTCCTCGCCGCCCCGCATCCCCGGCGCGATGAATGAAAGAAGCTTGGTTTTGACCACCCGCGGATTGTCACCCGATTGAATGGAGACAACTCCTTCCATAACCAGATCCAGATTGGCCAGTTCCTCTTCATGACGCATTTTCAATTTGTCGCTTACGGGTAGATAGACGAGGTTGGCCAGAGCGACGCCCCAGAGTGTGGCGATAAAGGCTCCCGCAATTGCCTCGGCCATACGGTCGGCGTTCGCGGTGTTTCCCAGAGTATGGATTAACCCCAAGACAGTCCCGATGATTCCGAGGGTGGGAGAAAAGCCCCCCATCTTTTGGAAAAATAATATCCCCCTTTTATGACGATCCTCGATATAAGCAATCTCCGTTTCCAGAATCGTTTTCAGCGCGGTTATTTCCGTCCCATCAATCACCAATTGTATCGCTTTTCTGAAGAACGGGTCTCTTATATTGGGCAGATCGTTCTCCAATCCGAGAATTCCCTCACGACGTGCTTTCTCCGACATGCTGACAATCATATCAATCGTCCGGAGGGGATTAATCGATCGGGCAAAAATGGCCAGCTTGATAAATTGAGGGACATTCACAATTGTCTTTATTGAGGTTGTTACAATCGTCGCCCCTATTGTTCCGCCGATTACAATCAGCATCGCCGGAGGCTGTACGATGGCGCTGAGGTGTCCTCCTTCCATGACAAAGGATACGAGGACAGCGCCGATACCCAATATGAGACCGCCGATAGTTGCTATATCCATATCGTTATCAAAATATCGGGCCAAGCCGGCCATAATTTGAATGGCAGGGTCTTAAGCCCAATCAATAGGAATATCGGCAGTTATGGCGGAATTTAAACCGCCCTTTTGAATGAAAAACAGGGAAAGGTCCCGAAAAAAAGCTTCAATCTCTATCTTCGATGTTGTATTCAGCCAGCTTATTCCTGATCGTTCGAGGGGTGATATTAAGGGCCTCGGCTGCCCGCGTCTTATTTCCCTCAAAACGTTGTAGGGTTTTCAAGATCAAATACTTCTCCCCCTCGGCCAAAGTCATATCCGCCCTTAGAGCCTTAACCTCATCGGCCAATTTCCCCAAGACCAGGTCTTTCGGAAAATCATCCTGAGTCAGCTTTGTGCCGGAAGTGGTGACAACCGCCCGTTCAACATAATTCTCAAGCTCTCTTACATTTCCCGGCCAATGATATTTCATGAAGAGACGAATCACATTTTCATCCACCGCCTGAACATTTTTCTTGTTTTCGGCGTTCGATTTCTGAATGAAGTGGCTGGTTAACAAGGGGATATCTTCAAGACGCTCACGTAACGGTAAAATATGTAGGGGAATCACATTGAGCCTGAAATAGAGATCCTCCCGGAATTTCTTTTCGCTTATCGCTTCCTTAAGATTTCTGTTCGAGGTCGCAATTATTCTCACATCGACACTGATTGTTGCCCCCGAACCGACTCTCTCGAATTCCTTTTCCTGCAGAACCCGAAGTAATTTGGCCTGCAAGCCCAAAGGCATTTCGGAGATTTCATCCAGAAGAAGGGTGCCGGTGTGGGCGAGCTCAAACCGTCCCTTATGCTGCCGGACCGCGCCGGTAAAGGCTCCTTTCTCATATCCGAACATTTCCGCCTCCACCAGATTCTCCGGCAAAGCAGCACAATTGAGCTTGATAAAAGGTTTATCCTTTCTGCAGGAAGCATAATGGACCGCGCGGGCGAACAGCTCCTTGCCGGTTCCTGATTCCCCGGTTATAAGAACCGTCGAACGGGCATCAGCGGTGGTCTCTATCAGATCATAAATCTGCTTCATTTTGGACGATTTCCCCACAATATTCTGATAGCTGTTTGCAACATCGGAACGGAATTGCTTGACCTCTTGCCGCAGCCGGATGACCTCCGCCACCCGCTCCACAACCAGTTCAATGGCATCCGGTGAAATCGGCTTGAGAAGGAAATCATAGGCGCCCAGTTTCATGGCCTGAACGGCGACCTCAATCGTTCCAAAGCCGGTTATCATAATAATCACGATATCCGGCCGGGAATTTTTTATCTTCTGAAGCATCGTAATGCCGTCCATCCCCTTCATCTTTATATCGGAAATGACTATATCATAGTTCTTGTCTTCGACTCTCTCCAGAGCGCCCTCGGCCGATAGCACCGATTCCACATTGTGACCGACCCGAGATAAAGTTTCCGTCATGAATTCATTAATGTACTTGTCATCGTCAACGACCAGAATATTCATCCTCATAATGTCTCCCTCTTATCGCCGGATTTGACCGGCAGCACTATCGTAAATTTGGTCCCCTGTCCCACTTTCGATTCTGCTCTGATATCTCCGCCGTGAGCCTTGATGATCTTCCAGGCAATGGATAGACCCAGTCCGGTTCCATTTTGCTTGGTGGAATAAAAAGGTGAGAAAATCCGGCCCAGGTCTTGCGCGGGGATGCCGGTTCCGTTATCCTCGATTTCCACTGCAGCCGCAAGAGCGCAACCATAGAGCTCGGCATCGTTGCCCAGTGTCTCTGATGCCTCCTGAATAGTGATCCGCCGGCATCTGACCGTGACACAGGTATCGGCCCGACCCGCCTCGAGGCCGTTTTTGACCAGGTTAAATATGGCTTGTCGGAATAGCTGCGGGTCGATCTCAACATTTAGATTCAACTCCCGATCATATTCACGGTTTATGCCGCCGAGATAGCCGTTATGCCCGTGCTCCTCGGTAAAGCTATCGAGAGCAGCGTCAATATATTCTCTTAAATTGACCCGCTTTTTATGCACCTCCTCGTGACGTGCAAAAGCAAGAAGCGTTTCAATTGTCTGATTGATATTCTGAACCCCGGCCACTATTTTTTCCGCCATTTCTTTTTTCGCCGGGTCGTCTTTGAGATCGCGTGCCAGAAGTGAGGCAAACCCGCCGACTCCGCCCAGGGGGCTGCGAATCTCATGAGCCACCGAGGCGGCCATTTCTCCCAGTCCGGCCAGTATCTTCATCCTCGAGAGTTGCTCCTCCATCCGGCGAATTCCGGAAATGTCATGAAACAATTCCACCGCCCCGACTGTCTCTCCCACGCCGTTCTTGAGTATAGAAGTGGAGACCGAAAGAATCAGCACCAAACCCGATGCGATTTTTACCTTCTTTTCAGCGCCATCAAAGGTTCGGCCGCTCCGAATGGTTTCCATGGCCGAGAATTCCCGGCCTTCGGTCGCGGTGATAATCTCTTCATAACGAATATCTGCCCGTCGGTGAATCTCCTCCTCCAAACCCAATAATTCCCGCGCGGCCGGATTTAAGTGTGTTACCCGCCCTGTCTTATCAATGGCAATGACTCCGGAAGCTAAAGAAGTAAGAATGCCATTGAGGAATTCCGTAACGGATCGGTTATCCTCCATAGCGGACTGGAGCGCCTGATTCGTTGCCTGCAATTTTTCGCTTTGTCGGGCATAAGTCTCACGGAGAGTGAGATATTGCCGTTGAAGCCTGTTGATGATTTTATTGAAGGAGGAATAGGTCTCGGTAAATCGTTCTATTTCACCTGTCGTTGTCGGGTCGGTCATTTTGCGATCATCCATGTTCGCCATCTCCAATTCCAATGGGAAAAAATTACCGACTTCGTCGGCCCATTGCAACAAAAATATAAAATTATTTGTGATATCGGCCTTTGGTCATTTGGCTGGGGTAATCGCGCCCAGCCCGGCCGCAATCAAAGAGGGACGTCTTGAACTCGAATAGCCTCTTTATTTTCCCGGCGCTGCTCCAGCAAGCTTTCGATAGTCTTATACAGTTTGTTGATATTGAAGGGTTTTATGAAATAATCATCGACTTTAAGACGGAGAGCCTCGACTGCCGTCTCCACACTCGGGAACCCCGTAATGACCACGATCGCCATGGCCGGATGAAGAGCCTTCATCCTTCTAATAAGCGACAAACCCTCTTCCTCCGGCATTTTGATATCCACCAGGGCGATATCATAGGCTCGATTCTTGAGCAGCTCGCTGCATTTCTCCCCCGATTCGGAGACCGAGACCACCCAGTTTCGCTCCGAGAAAAAATCGTAGAGCAAATCTCTGATAAGAAGCTCGTCGTCGATGACAATAATGGTATTCCTGATCATTTAACTGCTCTCCCGCATGAATTGATGAATTTCTGGAACGACTCAGTTACTCGGCACCAAATGATAGGAATGAAGCGCTTCTTCCTCCGTCGCAAAGATCTCGAATATATGAGAAAGCTGGGTAATGTCGAATATTTCTCGCACATAATCAGCCATATCCGAGAGTGTCAAACGCCCGCGGTGTATACGGATTTCTTTCATTATCGAAACCAGCGCACCCAGACCGGAGCTGTTGACAAATTCAACCTCTCTGAGATTCAGATGGATAGAAGTCCTTCCGCCGGAAAGAATGCTCTTGACCTCCTCTTTAAGCCTGTTTCCGTTGCTCAAATCCAGCCGGCCCGAGAGGGTCAAGACCATCACATTCCCTTCATCTTTCTTGTTCATTTCCATTTTATCCTCCATATCGTTCATCGATTTCTTATTTACCTTATCTTTCCTCAAATTAAACCTCATCGTAATCTGCGTCCCACCGGTCCTTCCATTGCGTCCAATAACAAACTCATCTGCGATCGATCTCATGAGGCCGATTCCTCTTCCCCCCTCTGAGAGAAGGTCGGGACAATCATGACCTGACGACTCCTGATTGAAGCCATTTCCTTCATCCATAATATCGGCAATCATCGCTTCATCATTAACGGTGATGGTGACTTCGACCATTTTGTCCGGGTTGAAGCAATTACCATGAATCAGGGCATTGGTGAACGCCTCGGAAATGGCCAGCATTATATTGAAAAGCCTTTTCTTTTCCAGGCCGATTTCGGCCATTAGACTCTTAATGTCGGCATACATGCGCCCTTCCGATTCAAGCACGGAATGGTACTTATAAGTTTTTCTTTTCATACCCCCTCCGGTAAGATTCTGATTTCAAAGAGAGTGAAATCATCTATGGTTTCCTCGCCTGCCCCCTCAATGTAGCGATCGACCCAATCCTTGACTCTGATGCAGAAGCGGTTGGCCGGCAAGTCTTTTTCTGCAAGAAACAACTGTTTGACCCGGTTGAGTCCGAGGAGATTATTGTTAATATCCATCGCCTCGGTCAACCCATCGGTGAAGGCGAAAATCCTATCCCCCGGATGAATCCCGACCTCCCCTTCTGAATATGACATCTCCGGGAATTGCCCGACAAAGGTTCCACCCGCTCTCAGTTCCTCCATGCTCTGTTTATCGGCATCCCAGAAAAGAGGCGGCAGGTGGCCGGCATTGCAAAAAAGCATTCTCCTTTCTGCCAAATTAAAGCTGGCGATAAATAAGGTCACAAACATATCACGTGACTTGATTACGCCATTGCAAAGAATGCCATTTAAGTTATTCATCAGTTGCGAGGGACGGATCCGCGGGCAATTGCTCAGTTCTGTCCGGATAATGGCCGCGGTCGCCGACATCACCATCGCCGCCGGGACCCCCTTGTTGGAGACATCACCAATGATCATCAGGAAGTCAGATTCGCTGATTTTCATGATATCATAAAAGTCCCCCCCGACCGCCCGCGCCGGACAGTATATTGTCCCAATATCGACTCCTCTTATCTTTATTTCTCTGTCCGGGAGAATCGTTTCCTGGACCTGTCGGGCTAACGCTAACTCCTGCTCGATTTTCTGATTATGCAGCGAATCCTTGAGAAGCATCGAATTTTCTATGGCCACCGCGGCGTAGTTGGTAAGTATCTCAAGATTGCTCTTGTCTTCATCGGTAAATTCGGCGCCGGAGGTCTTATTTATTATGACAATGGTTCCATGGCAGCGAGCCCGCGACTTTATCGGTAACGCCAGAATGCCGGTGATAGTTGGACCGAATTTGAAAGTCTTATCCAGGTCATTCCAGGCTATTGCCTCTTCGTTATGAAAACAGTAATTGGAAATATCCTCATCATTCTGATAAAGGATGTTCCTTATTGAAGTATCATCGACGCCCCAGGTGATCTTAGAAATGAGTTTCCCCTTCTCAGATAACTGTATCAGGCCCACCTCACCCTCGACCGTCCGAATCGACATCTCCATGACTACCGAAAGAATCGTATCAATATCAAGGATTGAGGCGATTATGGCGCCCATGGTGGCCAGGTCACGAAGCTTGAGCTTGGTTTCTTCCAGCCGATTTTCCAGATCGAAGATTTTATCCTCTGTCTCAACGATTTCTGTCACATAGAATTAATCGGCAACTTCACACTCGACTTGACCTTGCTCCCCCCTCTGGTTATTGAAGACACATTAGGTATGAATTAAGCCACCGCTATTATGCAACATAACGCACAAACTGTGACTTTCTCCGCCAGTCGCTACGTTATGCCCCGGCAACAGCGGGGAATAATTACCCAAAGATAATAAGACTTCATACTTATAATAAATATTTTACCTGATGTTTCCAGCTACTTAAAAGTGGCCGATGAACCCATCTGGCCAGTCAAAATGCCGGCAGTCTTTTCTTGTTAGTTTAATAAGAAGATTTACAATAAGTTACGGACTTGGGTCTATGTCCCCCATTCAGCCTATAATAGACTAATTAAGACAACTTTCAAGCCGGAATTAAGACCAGACGTTTGCCCGTTTTAACCCCCAAAACATGGGAATGCCATTTGCTTCTATCCATACCGAGTATGATAAAATCAACCTTGGCTCATGAGGTATTCATGAAAAGAATTCTTCTGCTGTTCTCTATGTTAGTGCTTGGAGTTTTCGGCTCCGCCAATGCCGTTCCCGACCTGCAACTCTTTGTCGCAGGCGGAACTTATGATATGGGCACCGAAACCTGGGTCACCAACGCCAGCACCTTTGATCTTTATATCATCGGCGCCAATCAGGCCATGTCCAATGTCATGGTCAGTATGGCGTTAAACATGCCCCACTCGGAAAATCCCAACGGGGTAGCCAGTATCGATGTCAATGGAACCGCCTATAACAGTTGGGTTTATGGAACTCCCAATCTCCTTCCTCCCCACGATATTTTCCCCACCTGGTATAGCGAGTTCAACTCCGGCAACTATGGTCTGGTCGGCGGTGTCGGCAATGCCGGCGGGCCGGATTACTATGATCCTTCCACTCAGGGGTATCTGGCTTCTTCGAATACCCTTGGTCAGTTCAAGAAATTTACGATTTCGCTCTCTGGTGCTGACTACGCCCATTTTGATGGTTTCTTCTATTTCCGGGGAAACAATGGCAGGACCAGAATCAGATTTGCTCCATTCTCACACGATGCTGAGTCTCAGCCCGGCGCCGTTCCGGAACCGGGTACCCTGACTCTATTGGGCCTGGGCAGCCTGGGCATGGGTCTGGTTCGGAAATTCCGCAAATAGCTCCGATCTTAAAACTGCATTCAGAACGGGAGGCCGCCGGCCTCCCGTTTTCTTCTATTCCAGCCGCCATAACAGAGTACTAATGCAAAATGCAATATGAGTAACTTCGTTCAGAAATATTACAATTGATTTCCTATTACTTGAAAAGCAAGTCAGATGACTAATACGGGATATATGACATCCACTTTTATAGCACCGATCTTTGGCCCCTACTTATGTTCCATAATTGAACAATTTTGTGTTGATGCACCTATTTGGCCGCGATCTCCCGCCCTTTCGGAAGTTAACAATATATTCATCGCCGTGTAATGCATTGTCCCAGGCTCTCTTATTTCCCCGGCGGCAAGTCTTGCATTCTGCAATAGTCTAACCTCTTTGTCGAATGGCATATTATATGCTCCTACGACAATAAGAATGACTATAACCAGAAAAAACGGAAGTTAGAAACATGAAGAAGATCATTATACTCTGTGGATTGGCCTTATTGATTCTTTCCTTCTCAGCTTATGCACTACCCACCGGCTTTCAACCGTTTTCCAGTCACGCCCGTGGTGAGAGAAGTCAGAATATCGGCTGGGTGGGAGATAACTCGGATTCCAATTTCGGCCGCGGCATGATTGATTTTGGTGGCCACCATCGTCCCTGGCACCTGAGATGGGGACAGAATATGCCTCCGACAATACCGCAGTGCCCTGTGCCCGAACCGATGACCCTAACTCTATTCGGTCTCGGGGCGCTCGGCTTAAGCTTGATTAGAAAACCAAACAAATAAAGTAAGTCCGCGATATCAAAAAACGAGAGATGCCTCATCTCTCGTTTTCTTTTGTACGCCCGGGCAACAAACACCGGGTCTTCTGCATTCGCCGGAACTATTTCTTCCGGAACTTAATCAGTAGGGGAATTCCCTCGAAATCATACTTCTCCCTTAGCTGATTTTCGATATAGCGAAGATAACTCTTTTGAATCAGCTCGGGGAAATTGCTGAAGAACAGAAAAGTCGGCGGACGATTTCCCGCCTGAGAGGCATAATTGATCTTGATATGCTTTCCTCGGGCCGCGGCCGGAGGCTGTCTCCGCACCATCTCTTCCACCATTTTGTTCAACTCCCCGGTCGCAATCTCCCGATTCCAGTTTTCAAATACTTTATCCACCATAGAAATAGTTTTGGTTACCCGTTGCCCTGTAAGGCAGGATATATAAATGACCGGAATAAAGGCGAAAGTCCCGGTCATCTCTTTGATTTGGGAGGTAAAAATGTCGGCTGTCTTTTCATCTTTTTCGACCAGATCCCATTTATTAACCGCCAGAATTATTCCCCGGCGCGCCTCGGCGGCATCCTCGATTACTTTCAGGTCCTGCACCAGAAGCCCTTCACTGGCATCGACCAGCACCATTGCGATATGACAACTTTCAATCGCTCTCAGGGTTCGCAATGTGGTATAGAATTCCAGGTCCTCGGATACCTTCGCCTTGCGCCGCAATCCGGCGGTGTCCAAAAGCATATATTCCTTACCGTTGTACTCGAACGGAGTGTCAACCGCGTCCCTGGTCGTTCCCGGCACGGGCGAAACTATCACCCGCTCCTGCCCGATCAAACGATTGATAAAAGATGATTTGCCGACATTGGGGCGTCCGATCACCGCGATTCTTATCGCCTCGGTTACTTCCTTTTCAGCGGTTGCTTCGGGCAAACGCCGCACTATTTCATCCAGCACCTCGCCGACACCCAGGCCGACCGTGGCCGCAACCGGCAACGGCTCCCCCAGTCCGAGACGTGCAAATTGGAATCGTTCATTCTCAAGAATGGCATTATCCGCTTTATTGGCCAGCAAAATCACTTTCTTTTCCGATTTCAGCAGCCGGGCCGCAATCTTCTCGTCTACGCTGTCCGGCCCGATCTGGCAATCAACTATCAGAACCACGAGATCGGCCTGCGCCACCGCCGTTTCCGACTGCTCCAGAACCAGTTTCTCAATCCCGCGTTTGGAGCCGGGAATCATGCCGCCGGTATCAATCAGGTAGAAGTATCTTCCCGCCCAGTCGCATAAGGCATAATTGCGATCGCGGGTGATGCCCGGCGCATCATCGACAATGGCCAGCCGCTTTTTCAAGAAACGGTTGAAAAGCGAAGATTTCCCCACATTGGGACGGCCAATAAGGGCCACCAAAGGATAGTTCATCCTGTTACCTCATTGAGAGTGTCAATCATGCTATAATACCCAACTTTAACCTCAGATGCGACCTTTTTCTGCAAATCATCAAAGCTGAGATCATCCAGGAAAAGCCTGTCGCTATTGAGACAGTTGGGAGGCAGCAGAATGATATCATATTCTTTCGGAAGGCTCTTTATTTTCGCCATTATGTCGCGGCCGGTCAGAAGGCCGCTCACGGTCACCCTTTCTCCCCAGAAACGATTTTCGACCTGATATAAATCGAGCCGCAAGCCTTCTTTTCTCAACGGTTGGACAATCCCCTTTCTGAGCGCCTCAAAAGCCGAGACTCCGGTCAGCATGGCGATTCGGGAATGCGTATTCCCGAGTTTCAGAAAGCGCCGGCGCCGGCTAAAATCTGACAGAAGCAGCCGCATCATGCCGATGCCATTTTCGAATTGAGCCATTTCTTCATAGGCCGCGAGAGCTGGAAAATCCTCTTCCGCCAGGATATAAAATTCATCGGCCGCATAAACAAATCGTGTCGATGATTTCTTCTTGAACTCCTTCTGCCGGCGATGGAGATATTCGAGAATAGCCGCCGCCGTTTCGCAATCGAAAGATTTCAATTGCGGAAGACGCTGCCGGTATTTGGTCAGCCCCACCGGCACGACACCGACCGTGATGACCCCGGGAAATAAATCAAACAGGTCATCAATTGTCTTTTCCAGCGCGGCACCGTCATTAATGTCGGGACAAACCACAACCTGTGTATGAAAATTGATGCCGCCGTCTATCATTCGCTGTAGAAGCGGCATAATTGGGGGAAGCTTATCATTCCGGAAAAGGGCACGGCGCAAATTGTCATCCGTGGCATGCACCGAGATATATAAGGGCGACAGCTTTTGCTCTATGATGCGCGAAGTGTCTTCATCATCAAGATTGGATAACGATATAAAATTCCCGTGCGTGAACGAGAGACGATAATCGTCATCGCGAACATACAGCGGCCGCCGCATCCCTTTCGGCTGCTGGTGCACGAAACAGAAAACGCAGCGGTTATGGCAGGTGAGAATCTTATCCTCCTCAAAACTCAACCCCAAATCGCCGGTCGTCTCGAATCTGACCTTGAATCCAAAACGCTCCCCGCGGGTATCCTCGAATTCCAGCGCAACCGCCTCCTCGGCGATCTTATAGCGGTAATCAAGATTATCGCGCACTTTTTCGCCGTTGATTTTGATTAGCTTGTATCCGGGACGGATGAGGCCAAAGAGCGGGGAACCGGGATCTACCGAAATGATTTTCATAACTAAATAAATAAAGCGGGCGATGGGGGTCGAACCCACGACGTCAAGCTTGGGAAGCTTGCATTCTACCGCTGAATTACGCCCGCTTATTAAGCGTTTCGATTAAAATTTACCTTTTGCTCTTCTATAAGTCAAGCGGTTTGTCCTAACCTTTCAGGAGAGCGCCGGTTATACACCCGATCGACATCAAAAGCCCGACCAGGGCATGAACCTGAATTGTCCCCGCCTGCGCCGGTATCAGTTCTTTGATTCTCTCATAATTCCGCGCAAAAATCCCGGCTGTCTTGAGGGCCACCGGAAGCGAGAGAAGAGTAATCAGCGCATATGGCGTCAGATAACCGGCTATCACCGCCAGCACCACGCCCAGATAACTCCCGAAAATCAGAAAATAGTAGCCGGCTCTCGCCTTTCTTTTGCCCCATGTGACCACCAGATGGTTCTTGTTGACCGCCTTATCGGCATCATAATCGGGAAACTGGTTGATATAGAGAATGGCCGTGATTAGAAATCCAATCGGAAAAGAGGTCCAGAATGATGACCAGCTAAACATGCCGGTCTGAACAAAGTAGGAACCCATCACCGGCAGGGTCCCGAAACCAATCAACACCGCCAGTTCTCCCAGCCCGTGGTAAGAGAATGCAATCCGCCCGGCCGTGTAGAAAAACCCAAAGAGAAATCCTGCCGCCGCCAGTATCAGCACCCAATACCCGGGGGTCTGGGTGGTAAGGTAAATACCGGCTATCAACGCCAGCGCGTAACTCACCAGTGCCCCATTTAGAACCGCCCGCGCCGAAAGTGTCTTATTCTGGATAACCCTGCTCCCTCCCGAAAATGGGGTGAAATTGGGGTTGATATCATCATCAGTGGTTTTATGGTCAAAATAATCGTTGGCCAGATTGGCCCCGGCGTGGGCGCATATCCCGCCGAAAAGGGTGATAAAGAATAATCCCCAGTGGAATCCGCCGGTCTCATAATAGGCCAGAGCGGCGCCGAATATAATCGGCATCGCAATCCCGGTAAAAAACGGCGCCCGGACCGCCATAATCCATTTCTTGAAAGCGTTCATCTATTGAATCTCCTAATTATTTCCATAACCAAATTATACGACTCAAAACAGGCTCTAAACTTAAGTTTTTACCCCTGAATCTCCTTTTTCTTCCCGGTCAGCCTGACCACGATGATTGTTACTTCATACAGAAGATATAACGGCACCGCCATTAAGAGCTGGTTGAAAATATCCGGCGTCGGAGTCAGAATGGCCGCCACGACCAGGATAACGATAACCGCATAGGCTCTCCCCTTGCTCAAACTCCGGGCATTGACCACGCCGATTCTTCCCAGCACATACCCCACTACCGGAAGCTCGAAAGAAAGCCCGAACCCCAGAAGCATCATCCCGGCAAAAGAGATGTAGCTGGAGACCGTGATAATCGGAATCATCTCCCCCTCCGCGTAGCTCACCAGAAACTGAATGGCAAAAGGGAGCACCACAAAGAAACAGAACGCCGCCCCCGCCAAGAATAACAGGGTTGAGGAAATGACCAACGGAAATACCGCCCTTTTCTCTTTAAGATGCAGCCCCGGCGAGACAAATCTCCAGAGTTGGTAGAGGATGAACGGCGAGGCGACAATTAAGCCGGTATAGATGGCGATTTTGAAATAAGCCATGAACGAGCCGGTGATTTCGGTGAAATGGAGTTTGACATCCCCCAGCGGGAGCGTGACGAATTTATAAAGCCGTTCGGCAAAGACAAAGGCCACCGCCGCGGCAATAATGACGGCCAGAAACGATTTTATGAGTCGCCGGCGCAGTTCCTCGATATGTTCAAGGAACGGCATGGCCCCTTTTTTGGGGGCCGGCTCGGTCTCGTAGATTTCCTCTTTCTCACCCATTTCAGGGCGGAATTAAGCGGAAAACATGGCTTAAGTCAATCGGTTTTTGGGAGGGGACTCGAGGAACCCTGCCTTCGGGCTGGCTACCAACTCTTAATCCAATCAACAATTGTAGGCAAAATAAAACTAGTAAACAACAGGCCCGGTATTATAATAGATACAATACGATGCCATAATCGCCAACGACCTATAATCTTGGTTCCCCTACCTATTCCCAAAATTGTCTTTGGCTTAATTGATAGTACAATAGCGGATAATAATCCGCCCCCAAAAACTACTTTGAACCAATAAGGAATCAAAACGCCTGACGATTTTGGATCATAATCTGTTCGCATAATCAGCAATAACTCGATTGCTTCAGTTTCATTTTGTTGTGTTATTCCTTGCTCTAGAAGGGCCTTGGCACGCCTTCTTGCATCTTGGGTCGTATTAATAGCCATTATAGAAAATAACATGCCCATAAACAATGCAATAAGAATAGGCAGCCCAAATTCTGAGAATCGACCCAATATTCTCTGCCAGGATGGTGCGCTATTTTTTATTGCCCATTGCCTGAATGCAACAAATGCTTCTCTCGCGGCTGGGGCCTGTTCCGGGGAAACATCAATGCGCAATTCATTTTGCTCACTGCTTACATTTATTCTATAGCGCATGTCAGCCGACTCAAGGTCTGTGGAAAAACCGGTTGCTATTTCGTTGAGCAATGTATTATCACGCATTACCGTTGAAAACCGCTCGGCTTTGTACGTTCCACCACCTTTTAACGTGATATTTATGTTTCGATTACTCCTTCTAAGAGGGTACGATGCAGATTCCCTCAACTCATTGATTAAACTTATTCTCTCACCTTCTGAAATATCTTTGTGTAATCCTTGTTCCTGCCTGTATTGCAGTCTTTCCTCCGCATCCTTAGTGAGGAGAGATTCACGGCTGGATTCTAATCGCTTCCACTCTTCGTCCAGTATATTATCTAATTGCTGCAATGCTTCATCATTAAGAAGCCAGGGACCGGCAATGCGCATTTCTGTTGGATATTGTATCGACATACAGATACCTTATGCCTCCATAATAATGGGCCAAATTAATAACAGACTGTCGGCGACGTCCATCAAAAACGGTAATTCGCCCAGCGGGTGGGCTACCGACTCATGACTGCTCGTCCTTCTCCCCCTTGTCCCAGATTCGACTATAGAAACCCTGCCCAAACTCCTGCTCCAAGACCAAGCGGACAAGGCCGCTGTGTTTTAGGAATACCCCGGCCTTTGTTCGGGCATCGGTTTGTCCCCTCTCGTTGCCTTGGGCCACGTACTCCGCATCCTTCGCAATCACCGCAGACAGATGCTTCGCCAGCAGCGCCTGAAGGTCGGCCGTAGTCTTGATGCCGAGCTTCTCGAGTTCCCACAAGAGAAGTGAGTACGGCTCGAACGCGCCCTTGTTCCTGAGGGGTAGTAGTGCATCTAGGTTGGCCTCCAGCACATCGGCGTTGAGCCGTCTGGATCCCTGTTCCTTGAGGATCGTTGCCCGATAGTCGTCTCTCTCCGCCAGTGCTCTTTCGAATTCCATGTCAACCATCTCCAGCAGAGCAGACACCCGGTGGATCGAACGGCGGACGGGCGGTGGGACAGACGCCTCCTGCTTGTATTGGAGCTTGTGGGACGCGGCAGCCCACATGTGCTGAGCAAGGGTGCGGACCTGGAACTCGGCCTGAAACTCGCCAAATGCGGAAAAGGTGGGAACGGTCAGCCACTCCTCCCGCGGGCGGACGATAAAGTGGATGGACTGGTAGCCGAACTCCTCAGGAGACAACTGCTCACTCTTGTTGTATCGGGCCGTGACCTGGAAGGCTTCTTCTACCAAGCGGCACGCGGCTGGTAGGTCACGCTGAAACAGCAGGATCACTCGAACGCCCACTAAGTCATGAAGCTCAGTCAGGGACGCGCCATGAAAGTCGATGCGCCCGAGCTTTTCTTCGATCGAAGACCACGCCTTCACGCGGTGTTCGATGGGCACAGCCAGGGCGAGCTTGTCCCGCTGCACGAGTTGCTGAAGCTCGGAGGCGAGCACTTCCGCAAATCGCTGAGCAAGCGGGGCCAAGTCCCGGTACTCCTCCTGGAGGCGGGAGATAAAGATTCTTCGCATACGCTCTTCTACTCTCAGTGTCAGGCATAACAATAATTAGACTTGTCCGCAAAAGATGCGACGTTCTGGCTACCTGTCCTTATAATTGGTACGCCACCCATGAGGTGGGCTACCAGCTCTTCTTATCTTCTTGCAAACCCTCAATAAAAATGCCGCAAATAGTATCTACTTTGCGGCATTAAAAGTCAAGCGCTTTTTATCCCCTTTATGCCCCCAATCCAGCAGCTTCTTCAGCGCTTCAAAAACCCACGACTGGGTGGCATTCTCAGGCCGTTCGCTTCGCGCGGGCGACCTGGAGATGAGTTTTTCTTCACCATCTGCAAAATCTGTATCGCATCGATGGTGATTTATCCCCCCACCCTCTTATGTAGAAGGAGTGTTTATTCATATGTCAGGCAGCGAAAAACAACTTAACGCCAATTGTGCCAATGCCCTAAAGCCATCAAGCCCCAAAACCGGCCGGGGAATAGCCGCCTCCTCCAACCGGGCCGCACCCCCAAATCAACAAGAGAGACAAAATGAATCTTTTAAAAAACGAAGAAACAAACCCATTTTGCCGACAGGCCCTAGACGCCTTAAACCATTCTCCGGCAACAAATAAACAGAAAGTGATTAAGTTTTTTGGCGGAACCGGAATTTGAAAGACGAACCCCTTTTGCAGGGTGCCCCACCGCTGCACATTTTGTGGGCGGCCGATGTCCACATCGGCCCCACCGTGCAAATTTGCCATCCCGCACGGACTCTCGACCAGTGTAGGGCACGAGCCCCGCGCTCGTGCCGCTTTCCTGTGGGCGGCCCGCCCCATATCTACGAAATTGGAGTGATTGCGCCCCGAAATGTTCTAACCCAACAGTTTTTTCAGCTCTTCGAAGAATTCCGTCTTATCCTGGAATTTGCGGTACACCGAAGCAAAACGAACATAGGCGATCTCATCGGTCGCTTTCAGCTTCTCCATCACCAGCTCGCCTATGAACTTGCTGGTCACTTCGCTTTTGGAAAGCTCCTGCAGACGCGCCTCAATCTCATCGGCCAGCGATTCAATCTTCTTGGCCGAAACCGGCCGCTTATTGCAGGCCAGTTTCATCCCGTGAATCAGCTTCTGCCTGTCAAACGGTTCGCGCCGATTATCCGACTTCAGCACCGCCAGCGTCACATTCTCGATATATTCGTAAGTGGTGAATCGTTCCTTGCACTTAAGACACTCGCGGCGGCGGCGCACCGCCCGCCCATCCTGCGCCGAACGGGAATCGACTACCTTGTCTTCCTCATGTCCGCAGAAAGGGCATTTCATGGCTTCAGATTTTCCACCTTAGTTTCCGGCTTATCCAGCACCAGATGGTGCACCACCACCCCCGCTTCCTCTATCATACTCCGCGATAGATCATCAGGATACCCCTCCCCGACATAAATCTCCTTCACCCCGACATTGATAAGCATCTTGGCGCAAAGTATGCACGGGAATGTGGTCGAATAAAGTATCCCTCCATCAATCGATATCCCCGAGGTGGCCGCCTGAATGATGGCATTCTGTTCGGCATGAATCGCCCGGCAGAGCTCATGCCTCTGCCCCGAGGGGATTCCCAGCTCCTCGCGCAGGCAACCGATATCGAGGCAGTGGCGAAGGCCCATCGGGGAACCGTTGTATCCGGTCGCCAGCACCTTCTTATTCTTGACAATGACCGCCCCCACCTGCCGACGCAGGCAGGTTGAGCGAGTGGCCGCCAGTTGGGCTATCCGCATGAAGTATTCGTTCCATGAGGGACGTCTGGGAAGGTTGTTGCGGTTCATAACAGGGCAAATCTAACAGAGACACTATACCGGCGCAATCAAAATCTTAGCTTCATCGGAATAATCGATCTCAAAATGCTCGGCGGCCGACCCCTCGCGGATCGCAATTTCGAGATAGCCGAAAGAATTGATATAACAGACAGGCTCACCTGTCTCGACCGACCCGAAAGTCTTTTTGAGCAGCCCCACACTTTTCTGATTGAGATGCACAAGATACTTGCCGCCGGGAAGGTCTTCTTTCCTCAACGAAGTCACCAAATTGCCGAAACGGTCAATATATATGACCGTTCCAATGGTGAATTTCCCCATTTTCTTATATGACTTTGCCTGCGGGCGAAGAATCGATTTCATCTTGCTGCCCATTTCTTCCGGGGCCACTCCAAGAGAAAGATAGCCCGCCACCGGGGCGAAAATGTCCCGGCCGTGGAAAGTTGCGGAGATCTCCTGCAGATGATATTTGCTCCTATTGAGAACCAATATCCTTTTTATTTCTCTTTCCCTCAGGAAAGAAAAAAGGCCGTTATCCGGCCCGATAAAAAAATAATTCTCCGTTTCGATAAGAACTGGCCTGCAAGCGGTGCCAACCCCGGGATCAACCACCGCCAGATAAATAGTGCCCTGCGGAAACTGGCCATAAGAGGTTTCCAGAATATACCGGCCGGCAGTTATATTATATGGCGGAATTTCATGGGAAATGTCAATCAGGCTTGCCTTTGGATTCAGCCCGAAAATGACCCCTTTCATAATTCCGACATAGTTGTCCTGAATGCCAAAATCAGATAGCAGCGCAATCAAGGGCCGCTCCGTGTCGACATTAGCCACCCGATACCCCGCTATTTGGTTTCTTCATCGATCCAGTCGAGATAGTCCGGATTCCCCTCGGCGATATTCAGCGAGACCACCTCCGGGATATCGTAATTATGGTTCTCCTTCACGAATTTGATAAGATTTTCCACCTTCTTGGTGGCGGTTTTGATAACCAGCAGGGCTTCGACATCTTTGGTGATTTTCCCTTTCCAACGATAAAATGAATGCACTTTCTCCACGATATTGACACAGGCGGCCAACCTGTTTTCGATAATCTCGCGAGAAAGCTCCTCGGCCTTATCCTGCGAAACGGTGACAAAAACAACTCTAAAGGCGGACATAAATCTTCCCTGTTTTAGGATTTTATGGTTCTACCCAATTTCAATTCGATTGATTTGACTTTCCCGGTCAGGCGGCTTTTCGCCCCTTTCCGGTCATCCATGGTCAATATCATATAGACTCGATTATTGGATTGTCTCAATTTGAGACGGCATTTGTTGATCAGCTTCATGATCTGGTCCCATTCCCCCTCGACTACGGTTGACATGGCCGTGGTTTTATATTGAAGACCGGACTTATCAATGATATTGATAATTTTGGAGACCTCTCCTGAAGCTGATTCCTTTTTCCCGATCGGGAACATGGCAAACTGGACCAGCATAATGATACCTCCTGAAACTTCATGAACACAATATATCAGATTAAATATAAAAACAATCACCAGGAGTTTCAATGAAATTTAAAATCTCTCAGGCCATTTCCGGCATAGGACGATCGCCACCGGTCTTTATGTTTTGAGCTCAAACAGACGAAATAACCCGATCGGCGGAAGTTCCCGATAATAATTAATCAAAATATTGTTCAGATGTACCGGGATATCCAGGTGCGTAACTATAACCAGCCTTGGCCTTTTGGCTTCGACCGCCTTCATCGATTCCATCAGCATTTCTTCATTATATTCCGCCTCACAATACCATTCAATCGGAGTAGGGTTTCTTCTCCCTGTTAAGTAATAGAGAGATGAAAAAGAAGGAAAAATGAAAATATGATCCTTTTCCGAACTATTGGCCTTTATGGCTGCAATTACACTCTCCAGTGATTTGACCTTCTCGGGCGTCGATTTAATGTGCCGCAATCGGGGCGAAACAAACTCGACATTGAGGTTCGAGCGCGGCGCATCGTTATAGACATATCGATATTTATGGTATTGTCCCAAGACTAAAATTGCCAAAAAAAGTAAAACAACCACCGCTTTTCGCAGCCGCATTTGAATGCAGTCCCGAAGAATTACATAGGTAAAAGGAAGGGCGACCAGTGCTCCCATATAGGCATAGATAAGTCCGCTATAATTGAATCCCGACAGATATTGAACAATGAGTGCCAGAGCGAACAGAGGAATTATTTTCGCCGCCATCTCCTTACCGGCATCATCCATGCCGACAACATATTCTTTAACCAACAGCAGGACGGCCAAATAATTTAAGTAAACGATGAAATAGACAAAGCTATAGACATTTTTTATCAAAATTTCTCCCAATAGGGCAAATACTCCCAGCGCCACTGCAATCAATGGTAATCTCCATCGCCGTCCCCCAAAAATAAGTGCCATGGAAATCATAAAAGGCAGAGACCAAAGGAACGCTTTAGGATTATCCTGAAACAGGGCAAAGACTATACCTACGGAACTGCATTGCCCCGGGAGAATGACAACGTCCCGGTAGAATGCGGCTATTGTCCCGGTGATACTCAGGTATAACATATATAATAAGAAGGGAGCAAAAAATCCGATAATCATCCGGCGGGCGGCATCATAGGTGATAATCTTAATCTCTTTGGCAACATGATTAATGACCAGGGAGAGGAGAATAATCAGAGGGAGCATCATCATATAATTCTGTTTGGCCATACCAGCCATAAATATAGCCGCTCCGGAAAGGAAGTATCTTCTCCGGTCAAAAAACAGCAATGCCAGGACAGCAAAAAAGAGAGCATCGTAGCTGTACCAGGGAAAATTAAGCAGAAGGGTTGCAATAATATAAGTGATAAATAGCAATAACAGCAATTCCAGGGGACGAACAAAACGGCGATAAAACATGGATAGAAAAATCACGATTAGCATCGTCTCTATTGCCAACCAGATGCGGGCGGCAAACAACGTGTAACTGTGACCGAATACCCATATCAGTCCGGCCTGAATATAGATTGACAGCGGAGTGCGAAGAAGGTAGAAATCCCCATAAGGGATTTCGCCATTCACAATTCTCTGGCCGAGCGACTGAAGAAACCCTTCGTCCAAACTGGGTGCAAACCCCTGGCCGAGAAAGAAGTAATTATAACCGATTATGAAAATGAAAAGGATCAGGTATGCCCAGAAATCATTAAAGAATGTCCTTTTTTTTTCGAGGGGCGGACAATCTTCTCCAGAATTCACCAATGTTACCGTTAAGGCTGGTTCAGGTCTTTTTCTCAGGATAAAGTGGAAATTTATCACAGAGCGCCTTGACCTCTTTGGCCACTTGCGCCAGAACCGTCTCATTATCCATATTCTTGATGACCCGGTCTATGAATTCGGCGATCACTTTCATTTCGTTGACACCCATCCCACGGGTCGTAATAGCCGGGGTACCGATTCTGATACCGGAGGTCACGAACGGTTTCTGCGGGTCAAAGGGCACGGTGTTCTTGTTCACGGTGATACCGGCCGCATCGAGCGCCTTCTCCACTTTCTTGCCGGTTAATCCCGATTCAATAAACGATATCAGCATCAGGTGCGTATCGGTTCCGCCGGAGACTATATGATAACCGGCCCTTTTCAATTCCCCGGCCAGAGCCGCGGCATTCTCAACGATTCTTTTCTGGTAAACTTTGAACTCATCGGTCAAGGCTTCTTTGAGTGCCACTGCCTTGGCAGCTATAATGTGCATCAGCGGGCCGCCCTGAATACCGGGCATGACTGTACGGTC